>NZ_LZJX01000001.1:0-142742 GCF_001667595.1 Mycobacterium sp. E2989
GCGTGCAGGCGGGCAAGTCCGACCGGCTGACCGGCGGCGCGTGGCTGCAGGTGCGCCTGCCCGAGGCCCCGCCGCCGCCTCCCAATGTGACCGTCAACGCCCCGCCGGTGATCGTGCCCGTGCCCGTTCCGATACCGGTGCCGCCCTACCAAGGTGGCAGCCAGCAGGGCGGTGGCCAGCCCGCGCCGAGCGGCCACCCACCGATCCAGTGCCTCGCCTGTCACCCGCCGCAGCCGGTTCACCCGCAGCCGATCCACCCGCAACCGCCGCAGCATCCCTGAGATCGGGCGAGGCCGGACAATCGGTCCGGTCTCGCCTAGGTGCGCGAGCGCAGCGCGCGGTGGGCGTGAGGCCAGAACGGCATGCCCACCGCGACGGTCGCGCCGGCGGCGATGAGGCCCACCGCGACGTCGACGCTTTCGCGCCCATCGCTTGCCCAGTAGACGTCCTTGAGGTCCAAAAGCAGGGCCAGCTCGTCGACGATCATGGCGTTCGCGGCGCCGTACGCGAGGGCCGCCGCGGGATGCCGCCGCTGCCTGTCGGTGCCCCGCAGCCCCAGGCCGCCCACCGTCGCCAGCAACCCGATGCCGATGTTGTAGTGGTGAAAGTGCTTGCCGCCCATCGACATACCGCCCCCCGACGGGCCATGCCCGGCGCGGATCCAGTGCGTGAGGCCCCGTAGCCCGGCGAAGGTGAGGGTGAACGACGTCCAGGCCAACACCGTGGCCTGCTCACCGGGTTGCAGCCGCTCGTTCCATTGGTGGCGCAGGCGCTCCCACCGAGACCCCGGTGCGTCGTCGGCGACGTCCATAACAACCGACGCTAGACCCATAGCATCGATTGCGTGGAGTCCCGTTGGGTGCTGCACCTGGACATGGATGCGTTCTTCGCCTCGGTCGAACAACTCACCCGGCCGACCCTGCGGGGACGGCCGGTGCTGGTCGGCGGCCTGGGCGGGCGGGGCGTGGTGGCCGGCGCCAGCTACGAGGCCCGCGTGTTCGGCGCCCGCTCGGCCATGCCGATGCACCAGGCCCGCCGCATGGTGGGCGTGACCGCGGTGGTGTTGCCGCCGCGCGGCGTGGTGTACGGGGTGGCCAGCCGGCGCGTCTTCGACGCCGTCCGTAGCGTGGTGCCCGTCGTCGAGCAGCTGTCCTTCGACGAGGGTTTCGGCGAACCGCCCCATCTCGCGGGCGCCTCCGCCGAGGACGTCGAGGCGTTCTGCGAAGGCCTGCGGCGACGGGTGCGCGACGAGACCGGCCTGATCGCCTCGGTCGGCGCCGGCTCGGGCAAGCAGATCGCCAAGATCGCGTCCGGGCTGGCTAAGCCCGACGGCATTCGGGTGGTCGGCCGCGCCGAGGAGCGGGCGCTGCTGGGCGGTTTGCCGGTGCGGCGGCTGTGGGGCATCGGCCCGGTCGCCGAGGAGAAGCTCAATCGGCTGGGCATCGAAACCATCGGCCAGCTGGCCGCGCTGACCGACGCCGAGGCCGCGAACATCCTGGGCGCGACGATCGGGCCGGCGCTGCACCGGCTGGCCCGCGGCATCGACGACCGCCCCGTGGCCGAGCGCGCCGAGGCCAAGCAGATCAGCTCCGAGTCCACGTTTGCCGTCGACCTGACCAGCCTGGAGCAGCTTCGGGAGGCGATCGACCCGATCGCCGAGCACGCGCATCAGCGGCTGCTCCGCGACGGCCGCGGCGCCCGCACCGTCACGGTGAAGCTGAAGAAGTCCGACATGAGCATCCTGACCCGCTCGGCCACGCTGCCGTACGCGACGACCGAGCCCGGCGCGCTGGTCGCGGTGGCCCGGCGGCTGCTGCTCGACCCCCGCGAGATCGGGCCCATTCGCCTTCTGGGCGTTGGCTTTTCGGGGTTGAGCGACGTGCGCCAGGAGTCGCTGTTCCCGGACCTGGACCTGGCGGGGGAGGCCTCCGAGGGCCACTCCGCGGAAACGGTGGCGACGGCGACCGAGGCGATGTTCGCGCCGGCACCCGACGATTCCGGCTGGCGGGTGGGCGACGACGTCGCGCACCCCGACCTCGGGCACGGCTGGGTGCAGGGCGCGGGCCACGGCGTCGTCACGGCGCGCTTCGAGACCCGCAGCACGGGCCCTGGCCCGGCCCGCACGTTCCCGGCCGACACCGCCGAGCTGGTCAAGGCCAACCCGGTCGATTCCCTGGACTGGCCGGATTACCTGGGGAAGCTGCAGGTTGACGAGGCCTCAGCCCCACCGGGCGACGACGTCGCCGACCGGTAGCCCCGCCGCCAGCGCGGCCATCATCAGCACCCGGGCCTGGGGCGGTCGCAGCCGGGGCACCATCACCGCGCCGGCGGCCGCCATGGCGTGCCCGGGCCCGTAGCTCGCGCCGACCCGGCCGCCCGGGACGCGGGTGGACACCGCGACGGCCACCCCGGCGCGGCAATGGCGGGCCACCGCGTCGACCACCGCGTCGCCCGCGTTGCCCGAACCCAGCGCCTCGAGCACCACGCCCCGCGCCCCGGCGGCCACGCACGCGTCCAGGGCCACACCATCGCTGCCCAGATAGGCGGCGACGATGTCGACCCGCGGGGCCGCCGCGGCGCTCAGCGCGCCGAGCTGGGGCCGCGTCTTCGTGCCGGCCAGCGTCACTCCGCCGTTCACGGTGCCGATCAGCTCACCGGCGAAGCCGCTCAGGTCGTTGGTCGCCACCTTGGTCAGCCCCAGCGGCTGCAGCACCCGGCCGGCGAAGCACAGCAGGACGCCCAGGCCGCGGGCGCCGGGGCTGCCCGCGACGGCGAGGGCGGCGCGCAGGTTGGCCGGCCCGTCGGCGTCGGGGGCGTCGGCGCTGCGCATGGCGCCGGTGAGGACCACGGGGACGTCACCGTCATGGGTGAGCTCGAGCCAGAGCGCGCTCTCCTCCATGGTGTCGGTGCCATGGGTGACCACCACGCCGTCGGCGCCGCCGTCGACGGCCGACCGCACGGCCCCGCGGATCCGGTCCCAGTCGGCGGGCACCAGCTGGGAGCTGTCCACCGCCAGCACGTCGACGACGTCCACGTCGAGACCGGCCGCCAGATCGGCCGCGCCGTACGACGGCCGGTGCACGCCGTCCGCGCCGGTGTGAGTCGATATCGTGCCTCCGGTGGCGATGACGGTGAGCCGGCCCATGGTGGAATCATCGCGCACGCCGACCGCGAACACCGGCCGGCCCGCGTGCCCATTGGGGGATGATGTGAGAGTGCCCGAGGAACCTGAGCCCGTGACGTCGACCGAGCAGGCCGAGGACGCCCCGACCACCGAGCCGGAGCGCCCGGCGCGGCGGCTGCGGCTGCTGCTGTCGGTCGCGGCGATCGTGTTGGCCCTGGACATCGTGACCAAGGTGCTCGCCGTCAAGCTGCTGCCGCCCGGTCAGCCGGTGCCCATCATCGGCGACACGGTGACCTGGACGCTGGTGCGCAATTCCGGGGCGGCGTTCTCGATGGCGACCGGCTACACCTGGGTGCTGACCCTGATTGCGACCGGCGTGGTGGTCGGCATCTTCTGGATGGGGCGCCGGCTGGTGTCGCCCTGGTGGGCGGTCGGGCTCGGGATGATCCTCGGCGGCGCCATGGGCAACCTGGTCGACCGCTTCTTCCGCGCGCCCGGGCCGCTGCGCGGCCATGTCGTCGACTTCCTGTCGGTCGGCTGGTGGCCGGTGTTCAACGTCGCCGACCCCTCGGTGGTGGGCGGCGCGATCCTTCTGGTGGTGCTGTCGATCTTCGGCTACGACTTCGACACCGTGGGCAGGCGAAGGGCCGGCCAGCGTTGACGGATCGCTCGATGCCGGTCCCCGAAGGGCTGGCGGGCATGCGCGTGGACGCGGGAGTGGCCCGCCTCCTCGGGCTGTCCCGCAGCGCCGCCGCGGCCCTGGCCGAGGACGGCGGCGTGGAGCTGGACGGCGTGCAGGCGGGCAAGTCCGACCGGCTGACCGGCGGCGCGTGGCTGCAGGTGCGCCTGCCCGAGGCCCCGCCGCCGGTGGAGAACACGCCCGTCGACATCGAGGGCATGACGATCCTGTATTCCGACGACGACATCGTCGCGGTCGACAAGCCCGCCGCGGTGGCCGCGCACGCGTCGGTGGGCTGGACCGGGCCGACGGTGCTCGGCGGGCTGGCCGCCGCCGGTTACCGCATCACCACGTCCGGCGTGCCCGAGCGGCAGGGCATCGTGCATCGCCTCGACGTCGGCACCTCCGGGGTGATGGTGGTGGCGCTGTCCGAGCGGGCGTACACGGTCCTCAAGCGCGCGTTCAAGCAGCGCACGGTCGACAAGCGCTATCACGCTCTGGTGCAAGGACATCCGGATCCGTCCAGCGGGACTATCGACGCGCCGATCGGGCGGCACCGCGGCGGCGAATGGAAGTTCGCGGTGACGACCGACGGCCGGCACAGCCTGACCCATTACGACACGATCGAGGCGTTCGTCGCGGCGAGCCTGTTGGACGTGCACCTGGAAACCGGCCGCACGCACCAGATCCGGGTGCACTTCTCGGCGCTGCATCACCCGTGTTGCGGCGACCTGGTCTACGGGGCCGATCCGAAACTGGCGAAAAGACTTGGGCTCCAAAGGCAATGGCTGCACGCACGCTCGCTGTCGTTCGCCCACCCGGCCGATGGCCGGCGGATGGAGATCGTCAGCCCCTACCCGCCCGACCTGCAGCACGCGCTGGACGTGCTGCGCGGTGAGGGCTGATCATTCTGATGGTCGCCGACCCGTCCCCCAAGCTTCGCTGAGGGGTGCCCCCAGCGCCAGGGCTTCGCCGCGCTTGCGATCACTCGGCCGGCTTGCGCGCCTCGACGAGCAGGCGCACCGAGTGCGCGACGAAGGGCCCGTCGGCCTGGATGCGCTCGTGCAGTTCGCGCAGCCGCTCGCGGTGGGCGTCGACCGTGAAGTCCGGCACCGTCCAAATCACCTTGCGCAGGAAGTAGATAACGGCTCCGACGTCGAAGAACTCGGCGCGCATCCGCTCCATGCGCATGTCGACCACCTGCATCCCGGCGGCCTCGGCCTCGGCGCGCTGGACGTCGGGGTGCAACTCGGCCCACTTCTGCGGCTGCGGCCCGATGAAGTGTTCGACGAGCTCGGCCATCGTGGCGGGGCCGATCTGCTGGGCGAAGTAGGTCCCGCCCGGCCGCAGTACCCGGGCGATCTCGAGCCATCGCACCTCGATGGGGTGCCGGCTGGTCACCAGGTCGAAAGCCGAATCGGCGAACGGGAGCCGCGGCTCGTCGCCGGTGAGCACGACCACCACGCCGCGGGGATGCAGGCGCTGGGTGGCCAGGGCGGCGTTGGGTGGCCAGGATTCCGTCGCCGCCATTGCGGGCGGAAAGCGCTCGGCCCCCGCGAGCACCTCGCCGCCGCCGGTGTCGAGGTCGCACGCGGCGGAGGCGCTCGCCAGGCGCCGGCTCATCTGGCGCTGGTAACCCCACGACGGGCGTTCCTCGGTGGCCCGCCCGTCCAGCCAGGAGAAATCCCAACCGTCGACCGGCGCTGAGTCGGCCTCCGCCACCAAGTCGTCGAAGGTGCGGGTCATGTCGACATTGTCGGACAGCGCTCAGGCCCGATGCGCACCGGCCTCAGCCGGCGGATTGGCCGCCCGCGTAATCGCGGGGGGTGGCGCCGAACCGGGTCCGGAACTCGCTGATGAAGTGCGACACGCTGACGTACCCGACCCGGTGGGCGATGTCGGCCACGGCCAGCCGCCGGTCCAGCACAAGTTCGCGCGCGCGGTTCAGTCGCACGTCCTTCACGTACTGATACGGCGAGGACCCCGTCACCTCGCGGAACGCTCTGGTGAACGCGGACGAGCTGAGGCCCACCTGCGCGGCCAGGGTCGCGACCGTTATCGGCTCGGCCCAATGGGTGTCGATGTACGTCAGCGCCGCGCCGATCGGGTTGCCGGCCGCCTGCTGGGTGGCGAAGAGCAGCATGCGCGCGAATTGCTCCCGCTGCAACACCCGGTACACCAACTCGCGAAGGTACAGGGGCGCCAGCACCCGCCGGTCGACGCCGGTCGACAGCGCCCGCAGGAATCGCAAAACCGAACTCATGACTTCGTCGTCGAGCGCGGAGACGACGCACGTTTCGCCGAGCTGCCGAACGGACGCCGCCTGAGCGCGCTGCCGGCCCGGCATCTGCTCGGTGATGTCGCGAACGGCGGCCGGGTCCACCTCCAGCACCATGCACAGGCAGGGCGTGCTCGGCGACGCTTCGAGCACCTCGCTCTGGAATTGCAGATCGCCGTTGATCACCAGGTAACTGAACTGGTCGTAGACGTGCCGCCGGCCTTTCTCGATGACGGCCTTGCGGCCTTGCGCCACGAGCCCGATCGACAGTCCGCGGATCTCCTGCCACTCGGGTTCGGTGGGCTCGGTGAAACGGTAGATCGTCAGGCCCGGCCACAGCCCGACGTTGGCGCCGGGATGCGGTGCGTGGGCGGTCAATTCGGCGACGAGATCACCGGAGGTGAGATGGTGCTCGATGCGTTCGGTGGCGGTCAGTTCGCACCCCCTCGGCATCCGCACATCGCGGGCGCCGCGAATCGCTCCGCAAACAAAAGGTATCGGACGTCCGGCGCCCCCGCTGGTTAAGTGCTGCCGGGCCTTGATCGGAACGGGCAAACATCGAGCAGGAATCTTGTACCGCGCCGGCCGATGATCCGGTTGGCTTGTAGTCATCCCGTCGGGAGGGACAATGGCCGGCGCTCCGGCGCGGACGTCAGGAGAAATCATGTCAATGCGGGCAGCACGCATGCACGGATACAACCAACCGCTGGAGATCGACGAAGTTCCGATTCCCGACGTCGGTCGCGGCCAGGTCCTGATCAAGGTCGCGGCGACGGGCATGTGCCGCAGCGACTATCAGCTGTTGGATGGCTACTTCCGGGACGGTCTCCCGGTGGAATTCCCGTTCATCCCCGGGCACGAAGTGGCGGGCACCATCGCCGACATCGGTGCCGACGTGCCCGACTCCGCCGGGATCTCCGAAGGCGATCTCGTTGTGGTCGACCCGAACTGGGGGGACGGCACCTGCCGGCAGTGCCACGAAGGGAACCAGCAACTGTGCGCCGACGGACAGCTGGTCGGCTTCGGGCCGAACGGCGGCTTCGCCGAGTACATGGTCGCTCCGTTCGACCACGTCATCTCGGTATCAGATCAGGATTCCCAACCCGAGTACCTGGCCCCGCTGACCGACGCGGGCCTCACGCCGTACCGCGGGATGAAGAAGCTGCGCGACGCGGGCAAGCTCGGCGCCGGCCGTACGGTCGTGGTCAACGGCATCGGCGGTCTCGGCAGCTACGCGGTGCAATACGCCCGACTGCTCGGTGGCGGCGCGACCGTGTTCGGATTCGCCCGCAGCGACGAAAAGCTGCGGGTCGCAAGGGAACACGGCGCCCACCACACCGTGAACGTCCGGGACAAGACCGTCGAGGACGTGCAGAACGAGATCGAGGACGTGACCGGCCGCCGCACCGTCGACGCGGTGCTGGACTGCGCCGGCTCCACGGAGTCGCTGGGATTGGCGGCCGCGATCCTTGAGACCGAGGGGGCGCTGTCGCAGGTCGGCCTCATGGGTCAGCGAGTGGAGCTGCCACTGTTTCCGTTCGTGAGCGGCGAGAAGTCGTACTTCGGCTCGTTCTGGGGCAACTACAACGACCTGCGCGAGGTGCTCGCGCTTGCCGGCCAGGGACTGATCAAGCATCGCGTCGTCCCGGTCAAACTCGACGACATCAACGACAACCTGGAGGCGTTGGGGCGAGGAGACATCGTCGGCCGGGCGGTCGTCGTGTTCGACTGATCCGACGGCTCCACGGAAATCACGGCGTGCGGCAGACGAACTTGGTGCCGTTCATGTCGAGCCTGACCTCGCCCTGGTGTTCCCAGTACTGGAAACCCTGCCGGCCGTACCGGGCGCCGCTGCCTGACGGTTCGAGGAAGAGGATCTGCTGGTTGCCCTTCCAGTTGAGCACCGCCGCGGGCGGGTCGGTCTCGTTGTAGAACTGCGCGGTCAGCGGACCCGCGTCGGCGGGGCACTGGTAGGTTACCACGGGCGGGCTCAGGGTGCCCGGGTCGGCGATGGCCAACTGCACCAGCCGCGTCTGGTAGGCCTCGACCAGGCAGGTGCGCATCTCGGGGTTCTGTGCGCAACCGTCGCGGGCGGTCGCCCAGCCGTTCTGCGCGGCCGTCAGCGCCCCCTGGTCGGCGCCGGGCCGGGTCAACGCCTGCTGATACGCCGCCTGCAGGCGGTGGTCGAGGTCGGTCAGTTGCGGGTCGGCGCACACCGACTGCTGGGCCGCGTTGCCCGGGTGCGCGCAGTCCAGCGCCGCCGCGGTCGGGGGAGTGCTGGCCGTGCTCGCCGGGGTGGTGCTGGCCGGCGGCGGATCCGTCTTCGCGCCGCAGGCGCCCAGCACCAGTGCCGCGATGACGGCGGCGAGCAGTCGCATACGTGCTGACTACCCGCTGCGGGCCGCCCACCGGTGTGCGACACGCCGCGAGACGGTCAGACGGTGGCCCTGTTGGCCTCGCCCGACGCGATCTCGGGCGCCAGCGGTGCGATCGCGCCAATGATCGCGGTTACCGTTCCGGCGTCGACCCCGGCCGCGGCCAGCGCGTCGGACAGGTGCCCGGCCACCAGGTTGAAGTGGTGCATCGTGATCCCGCGCCCCTGATGCACCTGCTTCATCGGCGCGCCGGTGTAGGGCTCGGGCCCGCCGAGGGCGGCGGCGAAGAACTCCACCTGTTTGCCCTTGAGGCGGCTCATGTTCGTCCCGCTGAAGAAGCCCGCGAGCTGGTCGTCGGCGAGAACTCGAACGTAGAAGTCCTCGACCACGACTTCGATCGCCTCGTGCCCGCCGATCCGGTCGTAGACGGTGACCGACGGGGTGCGGAAGCGTGCCAGAATTTTCATAAGTTGGATTGGAACATCTCGGCGTTGCCCCGCAGTTAGTTGGCAATCACCCACGGATGTCTTTGCGTAACAAGCGGATTGCCCGCTTTTGACGCCCGCGCCGACCGAGGCGTGAGGCGGGCGGGCGCTTTACATGCCGGAAATCCGCACCGGGTCGCGTCGATGATGTCCTAGGTTGGGTTAATGACTCACGTCACATCAATCACACAGCCCCACCAGGCGGTCGTGGTCATCGGGCAGTCCAGCTGCCATTGGGGGGCCGACACCATCAGGAGCGAAAGCCGATGAATCTTGGTGACTTAACGAGCTTGGTCGAAAAGCCGCTCGCGAACTTGGTCGAGAAGCCGATCGCGGCGATGTCGCACATCGTCAACACCCCGAACTCGGCGGGGCGCTATCGACCGTTTTATCTGAGGAATCTGCTCGACGCGGTGCAGGGCCGCACGCTCGACGAGGCCGTCGGCGGCAAGATCGTCCTGATCACGGGGGGATCGTCGGGCATCGGCGAGGCCGCCGCGAAGAAGATCGCCGAAGCGGGCGGCGAGGTGGTGCTGGTGGCCCGCACCCGGGAAAACCTGGAGAAGGTGGCCGACGAGATCCGCGACGGCGGCGGCACCGCCCACGTCTACCCGTGCGACCTGTCCGACATGGACGCGATCGCCGCGATGGCCGACCAGGTGCTCGGCGACCTCGGGCGCGTCGACGTCCTGATCAACAACGCCGGGCGGTCCATCCGGCGCTCGCTGGAGCTGTCCTACGACCGCATCCACGACTATCAGCGGACGATGCAGCTGAACTACCTGGGCGCGGTCCAGCTCATCCTGAAGTTCATCCCCGGGATGCGGGAGCGCGGCTTCGGGCACATCATCAACGTCTCCTCGGTGGGTGTGCAGACCCGCGCGCCGCGCTTCGGTGCCTACATCGCCAGCAAGTCCGCCCTGGACAGCCTGTGTGATTCCCTGCAGGCCGAAACCGTCAACGACGGCGTGAAGTTCACCACCGTGCACATGGCGCTGGTGCGCACCCCGATGATCAGCCCGACCACGCTCTACGACAAGTTCCCGGCGCTGACGCCGGATCAGGCGGCCGGGGTGATCGCGGACGCGATCGTGCACCGGCCCCGGCGGGCCAGCTCGCCGTTCGGCCAGTTCGCCGCCGTCGCGGACGCGGTGAACCCGGCGGTGATGGACCGGGTGCGCAACCGCGCGTTTGCCATGTTCGGCGACTCCCATGCCGCCAAGGGTGACGAATCGTCAAGCGATTCACCGGAATTCGACAAGCGCAGCGAGACGTTTGTGCGGGCGACGCGCGGGATACATTGGTGACATCATGAGCCTTCCGAAACCCGACATCCAGACCACCGTCGTCATCACCGGCGCATCCTCGGGCATCGGCGCCGAGCTGGCCCGTGGGCTGGCCCGCCGCGGCTTTCCGCTGCTGCTGGTGGCGCGACGCCGGGAACGTCTCGACGAACTCGCCAACGAGGTGGGCCAGGAGTACTCGGTGGCGGTCGAGGTGCAGCCGCTGGACCTCGGCGATGCCAAGGGCCGCAACAAATTGGCGGACCGGCTGCGCGCCGAGCCGATCGCCGGCCTGTGTAACAGCGCCGGTTTCGGCACCAGCGGGGTCTTCCACGAGCTGCCGCTCGAGCGCGAAAGCGAAGAGGTGACGCTCAACGCGCTGACGCTGATGGAGCTCACCCACGCGGCCCTGCCCGGCATGGTCGAACGCGGCGCCGGCGCGGTGATGAACATCGCCTCGATCGCCGGTTTTCAGCCGGTGCCCTACATGGCGGTCTACTCGGCCACCAAGGCCTTCGTGCAGACGTTCTCCGAGGCCATCCACGAGGAGCTGCACGGGACCGGGGTGTCGGTGACGTGCCTGTGCCCCGGCCCGGTGCCGACCGAGTGGGCCGAGATCGCCAACGCCGAGCGGTTCAGCATCCCGATCGCGCAGGTCTCGCCGCACGACGTCGCCGAGGCCGCGATCGGCGGGATGCTGGCCGGCCGGCGCAGCGTGGTGCCCGGGGTGGTGCCCAAGGTGGTCAGCACCGGCGGCAGGTTCGTCCCGCGCAGCCTGCTGCTGCCGGGGATTCGGATCGGTAACCGCTTCCGCGGGGGGCCCAACCGCTGATTCACCGAGGGGTCGGGCACCTCCCGCTTGCGAGCGTCACGCCAGCGTGGCATTGAGCGCCGAGCGTCACGCCAGCGTGGCGGTCGAGGGCGTTAGGCTCCGCTCATGGCCGCTGTTGACCTGACCGCCGACGTACCGATGAGCCCGCAGGAGATGTGGGACCGCGTCGCCGACCTCTCCGACCTGGGCGATTGGCTGGTGCTGCACGAGGCGTGGCGCAGCGAGCTGCCCGAGGAGCTCGGCGAGGGCGTCCAAGTCGTCGGCGTGGCCCGCGCCAAGGGCTTCCGCAATCGGGTGACGTGGACGGTGACCAGCTGGGACCCGCCGCATCAGGTCGCGTTGTCGGGGTCGGGCAAGGGCGGCGCCAAGTACGCCGTCACGCTCACCGTGCGGGGCGGTCAGGAGGGATCGACGCTGGGACTGCGCCTCGAGCTGGGCGGGCGGGCGTTGTTCGGGCCGGTCGGCTCGGCGGCGGCGCGGGCCGTCAAGGGGGACGTGCAGAAGTCGCTGAAGAACTTCGTCGAGCTATACGGCTAGCGCGGCGGGCCGTCGCGAATCAAACCCAGACACACTTCGCGACACGCCCGAAACCCGTCGGTCCGCAGTCTTAGACTGGCGTCCCTATGAACCACTCCTCCTTCGTGCACCTGCATAACCACACCGAGTACTCGATGCTGGACGGTGCCGCGAAGATCACGCCGATGCTGGCCGAGGTGGAGCGGCTGGGAATGCCCGCGGTCGGGATGACCGACCACGGAAACATGTTCGGCGCCAGCGAGTTCTACAACGCGGCGACCAAGGCCGGGATCAAGCCGATCATCGGGGTCGAGGCCTACATCGCACCCGCTTCTCGCTTCGACACCCGGCGCATCCTGTGGGGCGACCCCAGCCAAAAGTCCGACGACGTCTCCGGCAGCGGCTCCTACACGCACCTGACGATGGTCGCCGAGAACGCCACCGGCCTGCGCAACCTGTTCAAGCTGTCGTCGCTGGCGTCGTTCGAGGGCCAGCTCGGCAAGTGGTCGCGGATGGACGCCGAGATCATCGCCGAACACGCCGAGGGCATCATCGCCACCACCGGCTGCCCGTCGGGCGAGGTGCAGACCCGCCTGCGGCTGGGACAGGACCGCGAGGCGCTGGAGTCGGCCGCCAAGTGGCGCGAGATCTTCGGCGCCGACAACTACTTCCTCGAGCTGATGGACCACGGGCTGTCCATCGAGCAGCGCGTGCGCGAGGGGCTGCTCGAGATCGGCCGCAAGCTGGACATCCGCCCCCTGGCGACCAACGACTGCCACTACGTCACCCGCGACGCCGCCCACAACCACGAGGCGCTGTTGTGCGTGCAGACCGGCAAGACCCTGTCGGATCCCAACCGGTTCAAGTTCGACGGCGACGGCTACTACCTGAAGTCGGCCGCCGAGATGCGCCAGCTCTGGGACGACCAGATTCCCGGCGCCTGCGACTCGACGCTGCTGATCGCCGAGCGGGTGCAGCCCTACGACGACGTGTGGGCGCCGCGCGACCGGATGCCGGTCTTCCCGGTGCCCGAGGGCCACGACCAGGCGTCCTGGCTGCACCACGAGGTGATGGCCGGGCTGCGGCGGCGGTTTCCGTCCGGCGTCGGCCAGGACTACATCGACCGCGCCGAATACGAGATCAAGGTCATCTGCGACAAGGGCTTCCCGTCGTACTTCCTCATCGTCGCCGACCTGATCAACTACGCCCGGTCGGTCGACATCCGGGTGGGCCCCGGGCGCGGTTCGGCGGCCGGCTCGCTGGTCGCCTACGCGCTGGGCATCACCAACATCGACCCGATTCCGCACGGGCTGCTGTTCGAGCGGTTCCTCAACCCCGAACGCCCGTCGGCACCCGACATCGACATCGACTTCGACGACCGTCGCCGCGGTGAGATGGTGCGCTACGCGGCCGACAAGTGGGGTCAGGACCGGGTGGCGCAGGTCATCACCTTCGGCACCATCAAAACCAAAGCCGCGCTGAAGGATTCGGCGCGCATCCACTACGGCCAGCCCGGCTTCGCCATCGCCGACCGGATCACCAAGGCGTTGCCGCCGCCGATCATGGCCAAGGACATCCCGCTGTCCGGCATCACCGATCCGAACCACGAGCGGTACAAGGAGGCCGCCGAGGTGCGCGGCCTGATCGAAACCGATCCCGACGTCCGCACCATCTACCAGACCGCGCGCGGCCTGGAGGGCCTGATCCGCAACGCCGGCGTGCACGCCTGCGCGGTGATCATGAGCAGCGAGCCGCTCACCGAGGCCATCCCGCTGTGGAAGCGGCCGCAGGACGGGGCCATCATCACCGGCTGGGACTACCCGTCGTGTGAGGCCATCGGCCTGCTGAAGATGGACTTCCTGGGCCTGCGCAACCTGACGATCATCGGCGACGCGCTGGAAAACATCAAGGCCAACAGGGGAATCGACCTCGACCTGGAATCGGTGCCGCTGGACGACAAGCCGACGTACGAGCTGCTGGGCCGCGGCGACACGCTCGGGGTGTTCCAGCTCGACGGCGGGCCGATGCGCGACCTGCTGCGCCGCATGCAGCCCACCGAGTTCAACGACATCGTCGCCGTGCTGGCGCTGTACCGTCCGGGTCCGATGGGCATGAACGCCCACAACGACTACGCCGACCGCAAGAACAACCGGCAGGCGATCAAGCCGATCCACCCGGAGCTCGAGGAGCCGCTGCGCGAAATCCTCTCGGAGACTTACGGTCTGATCGTCTACCAAGAGCAGATCATGTTCATCGCCCAGAAGGTGGCCTCCTACACGATGGGCAAGGCCGACGCGCTGCGCAAGGCGATGGGCAAGAAGAAGCTCGAGGTGCTCGAGGCCGAGTACAAGGGCTTCTACGAGGGCATGACCGCCAACGGCTTCTCCGAAAAAGCGGTGAAAGCGTTGTGGGACACCATCCTTCCGTTCGCCGGGTACGCATTCAACAAGTCGCACGCCGCCGGCTACGGCCTGGTGTCCTACTGGACCGCCTACCTGAAGGCCAACTATCCGGCCGAATACATGGCCGGTCTGCTGACGTCGGTGGGCGACGACAAGGACAAGGCCGCGGTCTACCTGGCCGACTGCCGCAAGCTCGGCATCACCGTGTTGCCGCCGGACGTCAACGAGTCCCTGGTGAACTTCGCGTCGGTCGGCCAGGACATTCGCTTCGGCCTGGGCGCGGTGCGCAACGTCGGGGCCAACGTCGTGGGCTCGTTGATCAAGACCCGCAACGAGAAAGGCAAGTTCACCGATTTCTCGGATTACCTGAACAAGATCGACATCGCGGCCTGCAACAAGAAGGTCACCGAGTCGCTGATCAAGGCGGGCGCGTTCGACTCACTGAGTCACGCCCGCAAGGGTCTGTTCCTGGTGCACACCGACGCCGTCGACTCGGTGCTGGGCACCAAGAAGGCCGAGGCGATAGGGCAATTCGACCTGTTCGGCGGCGACGGCTGCGGCACCGAGGATTCCGTGTTCACCATCAAGGTGCCCGAGGACGAGTGGGAGGACAAACATAAGCTGGCCTTGGAGCGCGAGATGCTCGGCCTGTACGTGTCGGGGCATCCGCTCAACGGGGTGGCGCACCTGCTGGCCGCCCAGGTGGACACCCAGATTCCGGCCATCCTGGACGGCGATGTCCCCAACGAGACGCAGGTGCGGGTGGGCGGCATCCTGGCGTCGGTCAACCGCCGGGTGAACAAGAACGGAATGCCCTGGGCGTCAGCGCAATTGGAAGACCTCACCGGCGGCATCGAGGTGATGTTCTTCCCCCACGCGTATTCCGCCTACGGCGCCGACATCGCCGACGACGCGGTGGTGCTGATCAACGCGAAGGTCGCCATCCGTGACGACCGCATCAGCCTGATCGCCAACGAGCTTGTGGTGCCGGACTTTTCCAACGCCCAGCCGAACCGGCCGATCGCGGTCAGCCTGCCCACCCGGCAGTGCACCATCGACAAGGTCAGCGCGCTCAAGCAGGTGCTGGCGCGCCACCCCGGCACCGCCCAGGTGCACCTGCGGCTCATCAGCGGGGACCGGATCACCACCCTGGAGCTGGACGCCTCGCTGCGGGTGACGCCCTCACCCGCGCTGATGGGCGACCTCAAGGAGCTGCTCGGCCCCGGCTGCCTCGGCAGCTAGTGCATCGCGGCGCGCCTAGGGCGACGCCACGTCCACCCGAACCATCGCGCTGTCGGCCCACAACCCGCGATCGCGCGCGCGGCGCAGCTTCTCGCGCACGCACAGGTCTTGGTGCACGTTGGTGACGCCCGGGATCTTGAGCAGCGGCACGATGTTCCACTGCCAGCCATACCGTTCGTGCAGCACGCGGTTGGCCCGCTCGGCGTCGGCCCCGGAGAGGATGGTGGCGCGGCCCGCAAGGGTCGTCGCGCCGGGGCGGACCCGGCCCCGATAGTCGCAGGCGGTGAGTTCGACGTCGCGGCGCGTGGCCAGCCGCTTCGTCTTCGGCCCCACCTTGGTGCGGAACAGCAGTGCGTCGCCGTCGAGCCCGAACCAGATCGGGGTGTCGACGGGGGTGCCGTCGCGGCGAAACGACCGGAGCAGGGCGTAGCGGGCCGCGGCCAGCCCGTCGAGTGAATGTGTGTGCATGGCCCCAGTCAACGACTTAGAGTTGGCTCTAAGTCAAGGAGGCCGGAATGAGCGCACAGCTGACCATCGGCGAGGTGGCCCGCCAGGCCGGCGTCGCCGCGACCACGCTGCGCTACTACGAACAGATCGGGTTGGTGCCGCCGCCGGTGCGGCTGGGTGGCCAGCGTCGCTACGACGATTCGGTGCTGGCCCGGCTGGAGGTCATCCGGCTGTGCAAGTCGGCCGGCTTCGCGCTCGAGGAGATCCAGCTGCTGTTCGCCGACGACGCCCCCGGGCGGCCCGCCAGCCGCGCGCTGGCCGAGGCCAAACTCGCCGCCATCGACGCGCAGATGGAGTCGCTGGCCCGGGCGCGCGCCGTGATCGAATGGGGCATGCGCTGCACGTGTCCCTCAATCGACGCATGCACGTGCGGGATTCACGCCGCGTTGCCCGCCTGAGCAAAGGAGTTCCATGAGCCAGCCGCCCACCATCGCGGTGCAGAACTTCTCCCACGTCTGCATCGGCGTCTCCGACATCGAGGCGTCGCGCGAGTTCTACACCGCGGTGCTGGGCATGGACGTCGTGTTCGACATCGAACTCGACGGCGCGGGCCTGGCCGCGGTGACCGGCGGGGTCACGCAGCGGGGCCGGATGGTCGGCGGGCTGATCGGCGGCGCCATGGTCGAACTGCTGTCGTTGGGCGAGGTCCCCGAATGCCCGAGCGGGCCGCACCTGGGCTACACCAACGTCTCGTTCCGCGTCGACGACCTCGACGCCACCTACGACGCCGTGCGGCGCGGGCATCCCGACGTCCGCGCCGAGCCGCCCGTCGACATCGGCGGGGTGCGGATGTTCTTCATCCACGACCCCGACGGCACGCCCATCGAATTGCTGCAGCTGCCCGCCGGCATATCGAGCACGCTGCAGCTGTGGCGCCCCGATACCGCGTGATGTGTTCCGCGCCACTACCCACGCACGTACGCTCACACACATGACGACACCCGAGCGTCCCGTCACCCTATGCGAGGCGTTTGCACGCAACGCGTCGATCGATCCGGACGCCGTCGCGCTCCGCACGCCCGGCGACACCCAGACGCTGACGTGGACCGAGCTCGCGGCGCAGGTGCGCAAGGTCGCCGCGGGCCTGGCCGGCCTGGGGGTCGGCCGTGGCGACACGGTCTCGCTGATGATGGCCAACCGCATCGAGTTCTACCCGTTCGAGATCGGCGCCCAACACCTGGGCGCCACTTCGTTTTCGGTGTACAACACGCTGCCCGCCGAGCAGCTGACGTACCTGTTCGAAAACGCCGGCACCAAGGTCGCGATCTGCGAGGAGCAGTACGTCGACCGCATCCGCGCCAGCGGCGCGCCGATCGAGCACATCGTCTGCATCGACGGTTCGCCGCCGGGCACGATCTCGGTGGACGACGTGTACGCCGCCGCGCGCGAGGGCTTCGACTTCGAGGCCACCTGGCGGGCGGTGCGGCCCGACGACGTCGTCACGCTCATCTACACCTCCGGGACCACCGGAAACCCCAAGGGCGTCGAAATGACCCACGCCAACCTGCTTTTCGAGGCCTACGCCCTCAACGCCGTCCTCCCGTCCCAGTTCGGTGACCGGGTCACCTCCTACCTCCCGACGGCCCACATCGCCGACCGGGTGATGGGCCTGTACGGCCTGGAGGTGTTCGGCGCCCAGGTGACGGTCGTCTCCGACGTCCGCGCCATCGCCGCCGCGCTGGCCGACGTGCGGCCCACGGTGTGGGGCGGGGTGCCCCGCGTGTGGGAAAAGCTCAAGGCCGGAATCGAATTCGCGATCGACAACGAGGCGGACGAGGTCAAGCGTCAGGCGCTGCGGTGGGCGATGTCGGTGGCCGCCAAGCGCGGCGCTGCCCTGCTGGCCGGTGAGCCGATCGCCGACGAGCTGGCCGCCGAATGGGCCCAGGCCGACGAGTTGGTGCTGTCCAAGCTGCGCGAGCGGCTGGGCTTCGGTGAACTGCGCTGGGCGGTTTCGGGGGCGGCGCCCATCCCCAAGGAGACGCTGGCGTTCTTCCTCGGTCTGGGTGTTCCGATCGCCGAGGTGTGGGGGATGTCGGAGCTCAGCTGCGTCGCCAGCGTCAGCCACCCCCGCGACGCGCGCCTGGGCACCGTCGGCAAGCTGCTTCCGGGGCTCGAGGGCAAGGTCGCCGACGACGGCGAGTTTCTGGTGCGCGGTCCGCTGGTGATGAAGGGGTATCGCAAGGAGCCCGCCAAGACCGCGGAGGCGATCGATGCCGACGGCTGGTTGCACACCGGCGACATCATGGAGGTCGACGACGACGGCTATCTGCGGATCATCGACCGCAAGAAGGAGCTGATCATCAACGCGGCCGGAAAGAACATGTCGCCGGCCAACATTGAGACCACCGTCCTGGCCGCCTGCCCGATGGTCGGCGTGATGATCACCATCGGCGACGGTCGGCCCTACAACGCCGCGCTGATGGTCTTCGACGCCGAATCGGTCGCTCCATACGCGGCCCAGCACGGCCTGGCCGACGCGTCACCCGCGGCGCTGGCCGCCCACCCCGACGTCATCGCCCGGATCGCCGCGGGCGTGGCCGAGGGCAACGCCAAACTGTCCCGGGTGGAACAGATCAAGCGCTTCCGCATCCTGCCGTCGCTGTGGGAGCCCGGCGGCGAGGAGATCACGCTGACCATGAAGCTCAAGCGCAAGCCGATCCTGTCGAAGTACGCGACCGAGATCGAGGAACTCTACGCGCCCGAGCTGCACCCGGACGTGCACGAGCCTTCGGCCGCGACGGTGCAGCCGGCATGAGCGGGGGGCCGGGGTCGACCGCCCGTGAATTTGGCCGAGCCGGCGCACGAAAGCTGTTGCAGCGCACCGGATTAGTCGCGGAATCGACGACACCGCTGCCGACCGACCCGGCGGAGGTCGCCCAGTTGCTCGCGGCGCCGTGGTACGACGAGCGGCTGCGCGGGCTGGCCGACGAGCTCGGGCGCGACCTGGCCGACGTGCGCGCCGAGGCCGCCAGCTACCTGCGGGAGATGGCGCCCTCGCTGGACGAGCGGGCGGTGCGGGGATGGCGCAGCTTCAGCTGCTGGCTGATGCGGGCCTACGACGTGCTGGTCGACGAGGACCAGATCTCGCAGCTGCGCAGGCTGGATCGCAAAGCCACACTGGCGTTTGCCTTTTCGCACCGCTCCTACCTGGATGGCCTGTTGCTGCCGGAAGTGATTCAGGCCAACCGGCTCTCGCCCGCGCTGACCTTCGGCGGGGCCAACCTGAACTTCTTCCCGATGGGGGCGTGGGCCAAGCGCACCGGCACCATCTTCATCCGGCGCCAGACCAAAGACATTCCGGTGTACCGCTTCGTGCTGCGCGCCTACGCCGCTCAGCTGGTGCAGAACCACGCCAACCTCACCTGGTCGATCGAGGGCGGGCGCACCCGGACCGGCAAGCTGCGGCCGCCGGTGTACGGCATCCTGCGCTACATCAGCGACGCCGTCGACGAAATCGACGGCCCCGAAGTGTATTTGGTGCCCACCTCGATCGTGTACGACCAGCTGCACGAGGTCGAGGCGATGACCACCGAGGCCTACGGCGCGACGAAGCGGCCCGAGGATTTCCGTTTCCTGATCCGGCTGGCGCGCCAGCAGGGCGAGCGGCTCGGCCGGGCCTACCTGGACTTCGGTGAACCGCTGCCGCTGCGCAAGCGCCTCGAGGAGCTGCGCGCCGAGGAGTCTCAGACGGGCACCGAGATCGAGCGCATCGCGCTGGACGTCGAGCACCGGATCAACCGCGCCACCCCGGTCACCCCGACCGCGGTGGTGAGCCTGGCCCTGCTGGGCGCCGACCGGTCGCTGTCCATCAGCGAGGTGCTGGCCACCGTGCGGCCGCTGGCGAGCTACATCGCCGCGCGGAACTGGACGGTGGCCGGCGCCGCCGACCTGACGAACCGCTCGACGATCCGCTGGACGCTGCACCAGCTGGTGGCCTCGGGCGTGGTCAGCGTGTACGACGCGGGCACCGAACCCGTCTGGGGCATCGGCGAAGACCGGCATCTGGTCGCGGCGTTCTACCGCAACGCCGCCATCCACATCGTGGTCGACCGCGCGATCGCCGAGACGGCGTTGCTGGCCGCCGTCGAAGACGCCGAGGCCTCGGTCGAGGGCTTGGTGTTGCCGTCGGCCGTGCGCGACGAGGCGCTGGCCCTGCGCGAGTTGCTGAAGTTCGAGTTCCTGTTCTCGGCGCGCGCCCAGTTCGAAAAGGAGCTCGCCGACGAGGTGCGGCTGATCGGGCGGGTGGAAGACACCAGCAAGGCCGCCAGCGCCGCCGATGTGCGGGGGCTCCTGGAGAAGGCCGACCTGCTGCTGGCGCACCTGGTGTTGCGTCCGTTCCTGGACGCCTACCACATCGTGGCCGACCGGCTGGCCGCCTACGACGACGAATCATTCGACGAGGGCGCGTTTCTCGCCGAGTGCCTCGAGGTGGGCAAGCAATGGGAACTGCAACGCAGGATCGCCAGCGCCGAGTCGAGGTCGATGGAATTGTTCAAGACCGCCCTGCGGTTGGCCCGCCACCGCGAGCTGGTGGACGGCTTCGAGGATCTGACCATCGCGAACCGGCGCCGCGAGTTCGCCGACGAGATCGCCACGGCGGTCCGGCGCGTCAACGCCATCGCGGGCCTGGCCGGTGCGCGGTAGGCGGCACCCCGGCGGGGTAACGCCGTTGCGCATCAGCGGCCGGGTGGTACCGGCATGTCGGTGTGCCGAACCCGGTTTCCGCCAGCACGTTTCGCCTCATACATCGCGAGATCGGCCTCGTTCACGAGGCGCTCGATCGTGTCCCTGTCCACGCTTTCGGCCCGCGCGCGCAGCGGAAGACTGCTGACCCCCAGGCTGGCCGTCACGCCCCACGGTGTGCCGGCGATCGCCTGGCGCATCGCCTCGGCGGTCTGCAGGGCCTCGGAGGTGCCGGCCATCTCGGCGACCAGGAATTCCTCCCCGCCCACCCGCGCGATAACGGTTCTTTCGGTGCCGACCCGCCTCAGCGTGTCGGCGACGGACACCAGGATGCGGTCCCCGGCCGCGTGGCCGTACGTGTCGTTGATCCGCCTGAAGTTGTCGAGATCGACCATCAGCACGCTGAGGCACGATGTGCGCCCGTCGGCCGCTACCAGTTTCGCGGCCGATCGATAGAACCCCCTGCGGTTCCGCAGGCCGGTGAGCGGATCGGTCGAGGATTTCAGTGCGTCCACCGAAAGCCAGTGCACGAGCACCTGTCCGCAGAACGGCACCGCCAGGATCCCCGCGCTGACCAACAGGAAGTTGGCCGCCGCCATCGATGCGTCACCGGACGTAGCGATACGCACCGCGCACGCCGCGGCCGCACCCAGGGCGGTGCCGAGCGTGAAAACCAGCAGGCGGGCGGAGTGGCAAAACGCGACGTAACCCGCGAGGCCGCCGAATGCCGCGCAACTCAGCATTCCGCTCCGCGGGTCGGCCTCCGTCACGCACACGGCGGCGATGCCGATCGTGCCCACCACCGAAAACACTTGCGATTCAACGCGTCCGGGCCAGCGTCGCACCCACACCAGCACCATGCCCGCCAGGCACGCGACGAACACCGCCGCGAGACCGCGCCGCGCGGGAGTCTGCATGCCCGAGGGGCTGTTCAGCATCAGCAACGTCGCCGTGGCCAGGATGGACAGGATGCCGACCATCAAGTACCGGATGAAGGGTTTCAACCCGCGCGCGCCGAGGTAGTCGGAGAACCAGTCGTAGTGATCCGGCTGCCGCCACCACACGCGCATCCAGTGCATTCCGCGACGCCCCTAACCCCTGCCTTCGCCGTATGCTACTGACCGCCGATAGAATCGGGAGCCGATTATGACCACCGTCGACAATCCCATTCCGCCGCAGGACTTGTCGGGGATCGTGGGTTGCCGGTTCATCTACACCTACGCCAACGGCTGGCGCTACGAGATGTACGTCAAGAACGACCGCACCATCGACTATCGAATCCATTCCGGCCACGTCGGCGGGCGGTGGGTCAAGGGCCAGGAGGTCGACCTCGTACAGCTCGACGACGACAGCTACAAGATCTCCTGGACCGAGCCCACGGGCACGTCGGTGGCCGTCAACGTCATGCCCGGCAAGCGGCGAATCCACGGCGTGATCTTTTTTCCCCAGTGGATCCGACAGCACGGCGAGCGCACGGTGTGCTTCCAGAACGAGCACCTCGACCAGATGCGTGCCTATCGTGATGAGGGACCGACCTACCCGATCTTCACCGTGCCCGAATTCGCCTACATCACGCTGTTCGAGCGTGTCGGTGCCGACGACGAATCGGTGATCGACGTGGCCCCCGACCGGCTTCCGCCTGGCTGGGCCGACCGCACCAATTGACGCGTCGCGGCGGCGGTCGGGCTGGCGGTCAAAGCCGAAACTTGTCAGACCCCCCTGCGATGATGAATTCATGTCGCCGATCGCATCGCCTCCCGTGGAGGTGAATCCCGCTGAGCGGCTTGACGTATTGTTCGACGAGCTGGCCGAGTTGGCCGGACAGCGCAACGCGATCGACGGGCGCATCGTCGAGATCGTCGCGGAGATGGATCGCGACGAGCTCTGCGGCGCCACCGGCGCGCGGTCGGTCGCGGCGTTGGTGGCCTGGAAGATCGGCTTGTCGTCGGCGAACGCCCACACGATCACCACCGTCGCGCGGCGGCTCGAGGAGTTCCCGCGCTGCGCGCAGGCCATGCGGGAGGGGCGACTGTCACTGGACCAGGTCGGCGTCATCGCGGCGCGGGCGGGTGAGGGATCCGATGAGCATTACGCGAAGTTGGCCCGGGTCGCCACGGTCAACCAGCTGCGCACCGCGGTCAAGCTGGAACCGCGCCCCCAACCCGATGCTCGGCCGCAACCGCAACCCTCGATCACCAAGACCGCCGACGAGGACTTCAGCTGTTGGCGGATCAAACTTCCGCACCTGGATGCGGCGAAATTCGACGCCGCACTGGCGTCTCATCGCGATGCGCTGGTCGCCGAGTGGAAGCGCGATCGCGGCAATGAAGGCTGCGCGTCCAATGCCGCGCCGCCGTTACCGGGCACGCTAGAGGCGTTCATGCGCCTGGTCGAGGCCGGTTGGGATGCCGAGGCGGCGCGTCGGCCGCACGGGCAGCACACCACGGTGGTGGTGCATGTCGATGTCGAGCAACGCGCCGCCGCGTTGCATCTGGGTCCGCTGCTCACCGACGCCGAACGCCGATACCTGACCTGTGATGCCACGTGTGAGGTTTGGTTCGAGCGGGACGGCGAGGTGATCGGCGCCGGCCGGGCGACCCGCCAGATCAACCGGCGGCTTCGCCGCGCGCTCGAGCATCGCCACCCCACCTGCGCGGTTCCCGGCTGCGGCGCCACCCGCGGTCTGCACGCCCACCACATCCGCCATTGGGAAGACGGCGGCCCCACCGAGCTGGCCAACCTGGTGCTCGTTTGCCCCTATCACCACCGGTTGCACCACCGTGGCGGCATCACGATCACCGGACCCGCCGACCATCTCGTCGTCACCGACGGCTCGGGCCGCCCGCTGAGCGCGGGATCGCTTGCCCGCGCGCCCAACCGCGCCCCGCCCGCCGTGCCGCCGTGGTCCGGGCCCTCCGGCGAGCGCGCCGACTGGTGGTGGTACGACCCCTTCGAGCCGCAGCCACCGCCAACGAACAACTAGCCACCCACCTCCGGTTCGCCGAAAAGGTCGTGAGCATGCTCTTCTCATGATCCGAATGGCAACGCCACAGGACGCGGACGCTATCGCCGACATCTACGCGCCGTTTGTGCGCGACACCGCAATCTCATTCGAGACGGTGCCGCCCGACGCCCAGGAGATGCGGTCGAGGCTGACCGCGACCCTGGCCGGCCTGCCCTGGTTGGTGATGACGAACGGCGACGCCATCGTGGGATACGCCTACGCGAGCCCCCACGGCGAGCGGGCCGCATACCGCTGGTCGGTGGACGTGTCGTTGTACCTGAGCAGGTCACACCACCGGCAGGGGCACGGTCGACGAATGTATGGCGTCTTGTTCAATGTGCTTGCCGCACAGGGATACATCAATGCCTACTCCGCCATCGTGCTGCCCAACCCGGCAAGCGTCGGCCTGCATGAGGCGATGGCCTTCGATCGCGTCGGCGTCTTCCATGGTGTGGGCTTCAAGTTGGGGAGGTGGTGGGACATCGGCTGGTGGCATCGCCCGCTCGCCGATCCGCCCGCGCAGCCCGGCGACCCGCGGCCATGGTCGGACCTACCGGCTCACACACTCGAGCTCGCGCTCGGAGGGCACACTGGGTAATGGTTTGGGGAAGGTCTGCGCCACGTACCGAATCGAGGAGTCGATGAGTGACAAGTCCGGCGAGGCCACCCGCCCGCTGATCGCGTTCACCACCGCTGCCAATGCGCCGCCGATCACACCGGCCCCCATCAGCCGGCCGTGGATGTCGGCGATGCGAAACGGTTGGCCGAACCGGTGCCTGCCGATGCTCATCGCCAACCAAAGTGGCTGGGAATTGCGCAATCCGTGCGCGTTCACCGCCACGTGGATGGGCGGGGACGAGAGCATGGGGGTGATCATCGCGCCCGACCGGCGCGACCCCGGTCAGCTCCTGCCGTTCAGCCACTTCGGTCACGGCATCTTGACGTGGCACCTGCCGATGCTGTTTCGCACCCCGCCCGGCTACAACCTGCTGGTCCGCGGGCCGGCCAACTACCCCAAGGACGCCGTATCGCCGTTGGAGGGCGTCGTCGAGACCGACTGGGCCACATCGAGTTTCAGCATGAGCTGGCAGATCACCCGGAAGATGATGCCGGTGCGGTTCGAGGTCGACGAGCCGATCTGCATGATCGTCCCGCAGCGCCGGGCCGAGCTGGAAGAGTTCGCCCCGGAGATCCGGCCGATCGAGTCGGACGAGGACGTGCGCCGCAAGCACGAGTTCTTCCTCCGCTCGCGCAACGAGCTGGGCCAGGCCCAGGCCGCGACCAACACCGCCGTGGGTGAAAAGGTGCCGTGGCAGGGCGACTACACGCGCGGCAGGCATTCCGACGGCGAGGCCGGGGCCCCCGACCACCAGACGCGCATCCACCTTCGCCCGTTCGTCGAAACGCGACCGTAGGCGATCTCGACCGCACCGGCGCCCGCCGGGCGCGCGGCATAGAGTTGGTGCCATGCCGCTTTCAGGGGAGTACGCGCCGAGCCCATGGGACTGGTCCCGCGAACAGGCCGAGAAGTACGAGCAGTCCGGCGGGACCGAGGCCACGGACATGAAGGGGAAACCCATCATCGTGCTGACCACGATCGGGGCCAAGACGGGCAAGCTCCGCAAGACCCCGTTGATGCGGGTCGAGCACGACGGTCAGTACGCGATCGTCGCCTCGCTCGGCGGGGCGCCGAAGCACCCCGTCTGGTACCACAACGTCGTCAAGAACCCCCGGGTCGAGCTGCAGGACGGCGGCACCACCCGCGAGTACGACGCCCGCGAGGTGTTCGGCGATGAGAAGGCCCTCTGGTGGGAGCGCGCCGTCGAGGCCTGGCCCGATTACGCCGAGTATCAGAAGAAAACGGACCGCCAGATCCCGGTGTTCGTGCTGACCCCGGTGGGCTGAATTCCGAAGTTGGCTCCCCGGCGTGGCACCATTGATCGGTGTCCGCCGAACTGAGCCAGAGCATGGGGCCGGCGCCTCTGCTGTCCGGGGCTGACATCGACGGCGCGGCCAAGCGCATCGCCGCGGTCGTCACGCCGACGCCGCTGCAGTTGAGCGATCGGCTGTCGGCGATCACCGGCGCGAACGTCTACCTCAAGCGGGAAGACCTGCAGGTGGTGCGCTCCTACAAGCTGCGGGGGGCCTACAACCTGCTGGTGCAGCTGTCCGACGAGGAGCTGGCGGCCGGGGTGGTGTGCTCGTCGGCGGGCAATCACGCGCAGGGCTTCGCCTACGCGTGCCGGACCCTGGGCGTGCACGGCCGGGTCTACGTGCCCGCCAAGACCCCCCAGCAAAAACGCGACCGGATTCGCTACCACGGCGGGGAGTTCATCGAGTTGATCGTGGGCGGAACGACCTACGACCTGGCCGCCGAGGCCGCGCTGGCCGACGTCGAACGCACCGGCGCCACGCTGGTGCCGCCGTACGACGACCTGCGCACCATCGCCGGCCAGGGCACCATCGCCGTCGAACTGCTCGATCAGCTGGACAGGCTCGGCGCGGGGGAGCCCGACCTGGTGGTGGTCCCGGTCGGCGGCGGCGGCTGCATCGCGGGCATCACCACCTACCTGGCCGAGCGGACGGCGAACACGTCGGTGCTGGGCGTCGAACCGGCCGGCGCCGCGGCGATGATGGCCGCGCTGGCCGCCGGCGAGCCGGTGGAGCTGGACCACGTCGACCAGTTCGTCGACGGCGCCGCGGTGCGGCGCGCGGGCACCCTGACCTACGCCGCGCTGGCGGCGGCCGGCGACATGGTGTCGATCACGGCGATCGACGAGGGCGCGGTCTGCACCGCGATGCTGGACCTCTATCAGAACGAGGGCATCATCGCCGAGCCCGCGGGCGCGCTGTCGGTCGCGGGGCTGCTGGAAGCGGACATCGAGCCCGGTTCCACCGTGGTGTGCCTCATCTCGGGCGGCAACAACGACGTGTCGCGCTACGGCGAGGTGCTCGAACGCTCGCTGGTGCACCTGGGCCTCAAGCACTACTTCCTGGTGGACTTCCCGCAGGAGCCCGGCGCGCTGCGCCGGTTCCTCGACGAGGTGCTGGGCCCCGACGACGACATCACCCTGTTCGAGTACATCAAGCGGAACAACCGCGAGACCGGCGAGGCGCTGGTCGGCATCCAGCTGGCGTCCTCGGCCGACCTGGACGGCCTGCTGGCCCGGATGCGCGCGACCGAACTCCACGTCGAACGCCTGGAACCCGGCTCGCCGGCCTACCGCTACCTGCTGTTCTAGACGCCGGGCCGCGCTGCATGGACCAGCAGTATGGACCCGGCGCGGGCGGGTTCGGTCTGGTCGGCGCCGGCATCACCGTTTTCCTTGTCCTGCTTGCGTGGCTGGCGATTCGGGTTGCCCGGCGCGGGCCCCCGTTACGGACACTCATGGGAAGGGTGTCGGAAACGCTGACCTGGGCCCGTGACCGGATCGGCGACCGGGGGTGGTCGCTGGCGCGTCGGTGGCCCGAGAGCGAGGTTGCCGGTGCCGCGCTGCTGCTCGGGATGGTCGTGGTCGTCGCGCTCGCGGTCGGCTTCAGCGAGGTGCTCGAGGACGTGCTCGAGGGCGACGGCATCGCCGGAATCGACCAGCCGGTGACCCGCTGGCTCGCGGTCCACCGCGAGCTGTGGCTGACCGCGGCTTTGCGGGCGATCACAGTCGCGGGCGGACCCCTTTTCCTGACTGCGGTCGCGTTCCCGATTTCCGTTGCCGCGGGTTACCGGTGCCGGTCGTGGCGGCCCGTGCTGCTCGCCCTGATTGGCGGCGGTGTGGTTCCGCTGGTGCTGTTCATCGCCAAGGCCCTGGTAGGCCGAAAACGTCCGCCCCTGCCGTTCGCCCTCGTCGACGCGGACGGGTATTCGTTCCCGTCCGGGCACGCCACCGGCACCGCCGCGATCATGGTGATCTCCGCGTGGATGCTGACCCGCTGGCTGATCCTGCGGTGGGCCGGGCGGGTGATCGTGTGGACCGTCGCGATCGGCTCGGCGTTCCTGATCGGGTTCTCGCGGGTGTATCTGGGAGTCCATTATGTCAGCGACGTGCTCTCCGGCTGGATGCTGGGCCTGGCCTGGGCCGGCACCGTCATCCTCGTCGGAACCTGGTGGGACGACAGTCGGCGCGTTGCCGCCGTGAGGCTCAGGCCCGGCGCTCCCTGAGGTATCCCGGCACCGGCAACGCCGGGGCGAGGTCCGCGGCCGGCACCGGCGCCCCGGCCGTCACGCTCAGCGGCACCACTCCCGCCCAGTAGGGCAACGCGCAATCCTCCGGATCGTCCTCCGGGCCGCCGGCGCGCACCTTGGCCGACACCTCCAGCAGGTCCAGCGCCAGCATCCCGGTGGCGGCCAGCTCGCGCGGATCGGGGGGCCGGCAGTCGGCGGCGCGCCCGGGCGCGATGTGGTCCAGCAGGCCGGCCAGCGCCCGCGATTTCTCGCCCGCGTCGTCGACAACGCGCGCGGCGCCCAGCGCGACCACCGAGCGGAAGTTCACCGAATGGTGCATGGCGGCGCGCGCCAGCACCAGCCCGTCGACCAGGGTGACCGTGACGCACACGGGCAGGCCCGACGGGGCCGCCCTGGCGGCGAGCAGGGGACCCCCGCCGGTCGAACCGTGCAGGTAGAGCGTCTCACCGAGGCGGACGTGGGTGGTCGGCAGGACCACCGGGCGGCCGGCACTGAGGTAGCCCAGGTGGCAGATCGGCGACTCGTCCAGGATCCGGTGCACGGTCTCGCGGTCGTAGCGGGCGCGCTCCCGGTAGCGGGTGGGCGTCGTGCGCGGAGTCGGCTGGTATCCGGTGTCCATTGCGTGTGCCTTTGTTCTAGTACATAATTAATTGCGTGCCAGTACAAAACAGCATAACCGGAACGGGCGCGGAGTCCATAGCGGCCAGCATCGAAGAGGCGGTCTCGACCGGCGCGCTGGCGCCCGGTGACGCCCTGCCGCCCGTCCGGGAACTGGCCGCCCAGCTCGGCGTCAACGCCAACACCGCGGCGGCGGCCTACCGCCTGCTGCGCCATCGAGGGGCCGTGGAAACGGCCGGTCGCCGCGGCACCCGGGTGCGGCACCGCCCGGCGACCACCCCCCGGTCGCTGCTCGGGCTCGACGTCCCCGCCGGGGTGCGCGACCTGTCGACCGGCAATCCCAACCCCGCCCTGTTGCCCCTGGCGGGCGCCACGCTGCCCGCGCCGGTGGTCGGCCGCCCGGTGCTGTACGGGCAGCCGGCCATGTCGGCGGCGTTGGTCGAGTTCGCCCGGGCGGCGCTGTCCGCCGATGGCGTTGCGGCCGAACACCTCGCGGTGACCAGCGGGGCGCTCGACGGCCTCGAGCGCGTCCTGACCGCCCATCTGCGTCCCGGCGATCGGGTCGCAGTCGAGGATCCGGGCTGGGGGAACGTGTTCGATCTCCTTGCCGCCCTAGGGCTTTCGGCCGAGCCGGTCCGGGTCGACGACGATGGACCGCTGCCCGCCGACCTGGCGGCGGCGCTGGACCGCGGTGTGCGCGGGCTCATCGTCACCACGCGCGCCCAAAACCCCACGGGCGCTGCGCTATCCGCCGAGCGCGCCGACGCACTGCGGCAACTGCTGGCGCGCCGGGGCGGTGACGTGCTGCTCATCGAAGACGACCACTGCGCCGGCATCTCCGGCGCGCCGCTGCACACCCTGGCCGGCGCGACCCGGCATTGGGCGTTCGTGCGGTCCGCGTCCAAGGCGTACGGGCCCGACCTGCGGGTGGCCGTCCTCGCCGGCGACCACCGCACCGTCGAGCGCGTGCACGGGCGGCTGCGGCTCGGGCCGGGCTGGGTGAGCCACCTGCTGCAGGACCTGGCCGTCAGCCTGTGGTCGGACGCGGCGGCCGCGCGCCTGATCGCCATGGCCGAGCGGCAATACGCCGACACCCGCCGGGGGCTATCCGCCGCCTTGGCCGAGCGTGGCGTCGCCGCGCACGGCAGGTCCGGGCTCAACGTGTGGATCCCCGTGCCCGACGAGACCGTCGCGATCACCCGGCTGTTGCGCGCGGGCTGGGCCGCGGCACCCGGCACCCGATTCCGGATCGGCACGCCGCCGGGCATCCGCGTCACCATCGCGGACCTGACCGCCGGCGAGATCGGCCCCCTGGCCGACGCGATCGCCGAGGCAGTGCGCAGCGCGGGCCGCCCCAGCGTCTAGATCAGGCCCCTTCGGGGCCACCCAGGCCGGGACCGGTCCACAACAGCGCGACGCTGCGGTCCCGCGGCGCCTCGTCGACCACGACGAGCGGAGCCGGCACCGGCTTCTTCTTCCTCAGCAGGCCGATCAACCGGCCGAACGCGAATTGAGTCATGGCCGAATCATCGGCGGTGGCTCGCCCCGCCGCTCACCGTTATCCACAGCGCAGGATGGCGACAGACTGGCCTTCCAGCACCGCGCCGTCGGCCTCGACCGCGGGCTCGCCCCACGCCAGGATCACGTCTCCGGCGACGGGCACCCGAACCGGTTCGGCGCCGAGGTTGCACACGATGCGCAGCCCGCCGCGGGACACGCTGATCCAGCGCTGTTCCTCGTCGTAGTCGACCGCGAGCCGCTCCAGCCAGGGGTCGGCCAGGTCGGGGTCGCCGTGGCGCAGCGCGATCAGGTCGCGGTAGAACCGGTGCAGCCGGCCGTGTTCGCCGGCGTCGACCTCGTCCCAATCGAGTTTCGAGCGCGCAAACGTCTGCGGGTCCTGCGGGTCGGGGATGTCGTCGGCGTCCCAGCCGTGTTCGGCGAACTCGGCCTTGCGCCCCTGGGCGGTGGCCTGGGCCAGCTCCGGCTCCGGGTGGGAGCTGAAGAACTGAAACGGCGTGGACGCCCCGTACTCCTCGCCCATGAAAAGCATTGCGGTGAAGGGCGTCCCGAGCGCCAGCGCGGCCTTGATCGCCAGCTGTCCGCCGGTCAGGTTCTGCGACGGGCGGTCACCGAGGGCACGGTTACCCACCTGGTCATGGGTGCAGGTGTACGCGACCAGGCGGGTGCCCGGGATTCCCGAGAACTCGGTGGTGTCCAACGGCCGGCCGTGCCGGCGGTGCCGGAACGACGAATAGGTGGCGGCGTGAAAGTAGCCGTGGCGCAGGGTCTGGGCCAGGGTGGCCAGGCTGCCGAAATCGGCGTAGTAGCCCTGGCGTTCGCCGGACACCGCCGTATGGATGGCGTGGTGGATGTCGTCGGCCCATTGCGCCGTCAGGCCGTAGCCGCCGCGGTCCCGCGGGCTGATCAGCCGCGGGTCGTTGAGATCGCTCTCGGCGATCAGCGACAGCGGGCGCCCCAATTGCTGTGCAAGCCAATCCGTTTCGGTCGCAAGCTCCTCGAGGATGTGGATGGCGGTGGTATCCACCAGCGCGTGCACCGCGTCCAGTCGCAGCCCGTCGGCGTGAAAGTCGCGCATCCAGCGCAGCGCGCAGCCGATGATGTAGCGGCGCACCTCGTCGGAATAGGCGTCGGCGATGTTGATGCCCTCGCCCCACGGGTTGCTGGCCGACGACAGGTAGGGCCCGAACTTGGGCAGGTAATTGCCCGACGGTCCGAGGTGGTTGAACACCGCGTCGATCAACACGCCCAGCCCGCGCGCGTGGCAGGCGTCGACGAAGGCGACCAGGCCGTCGGGGCCGCCGTAGGGTTCGTGCACGCTGTACCACAGCACCCCGTCGTAGCCCCAGCCATGCGTTCCGGCAAAGGAATTCACCGGCATCAGCTCGACGAAGTCGACGCCCAGGTCCACCAGGTAGTCCAGCTTCTCGATGGCGGCGTCGAAGGTGCCGGCGCTGGTGAAGGTGCCCAGGTGCATCTCGTAGATCACCGCGCCCTCGACCGGCCGGCCCTTCCAGTCGCCGTCGGTCCAAGTCGCGCCTGCCGGGTCCCACAGCTGGGAGCGGGCGTGCACGCCGTCGGGCTGGCGGGCGGAGCGCGGGTCGGGCAGCACGGTCGGGTCGTCGTCGAGCAGGAAGCCGTAGCGGGCGTCCGGGGCGGCGTCGACGGACGCGTGCCACCAGCCGTCGTCGGAGCGGGTCATCGGGTACACGCCGCCCTCGACGTCGAGCCGAACCGACTCCGGTTTGGGCGCCCACACCCGGAATTCAGTCATGATGGCGCTCCAGCAGCGCGACGGGCAGCTCGGCGAACAACTGGGCCGCCGCCGTCGGCCCGTCCGCGATGACCCCGCTGAGCGCGTCCTTCCAGGTGCCCTCGGGCAACGCCAGAACGGTGTTGCCCCAGCCGCTTTCGGTCAGGCGCACGGTCCACCGGGTCACCGCGACCACGACGTCGGAGCCCCGGCGGAAGGCCAGCACGTGATCGCCGGCGTCGCCGTTGGCCAGCACGGGGACGTAGTCGCCGCGCAGGAAGCTGTCCGGGTGGGCGCGTCGCACCCGCAGCGCCGTGGTGACGACCCGGATCTTGGGATGCTCGAGCGCCTTCAGCGCGGCGCGCCGGGCGGCGTAGTCGACGGCCCTGCGGTTGTCCGGGTCGACCAGGCTGTCGTCCCACAGCTCGGTGCCTTGGTAGACGTCCGGTATCCCGGGAACGGTCAGCGCGAGCAGCTTCTGGCCCAGGGCGTCACTGGCGGCGTGCGGATTGAGCTGGCCGACCAACTCGGTCAGCTGGCCGGCCACCGGGCCGTCGAACACGCCGTCCAGCCACCTGTGCACCGCGTCCTCGAACTCGGTGTTCGGCTCGTTCCACGAGGTGTGCCAGGCCGCCTCCCGGATGGCCTTCTCGGCGTAGGCGTGCAGCCGCTCGCGCAGCTCGTCGGTGATTTCGCCGCTGACCGGCCACACGCCGAAGATGTTCTGCCACAGGAACTGTCCGGTCGCGGGGTCGGGGGACGGTGCGGCGACCTCCCAGCGGGCGAGGAACTCCGTCCACAGCGACGGGACCTGGGAGAGCACCCCGATCCGGGCCCGGACGTCCTCGCCGCGTTTGGTGTCGTGGGTGGTCAGCGTCGTCATCGTGTGCGGCCACAGCCGGGCGCGGGCCGCGGAGCTGTGGTGGAACTCGGCCGCGCCGACACCGAAGCGGTGCGGTTCGCCGCCCACCTCGTTGAGCGACACCAGCCGCGCGTCGCGGTAGAAGTAGCAGTCCTCCACCGACTTGGCGGTGACGGCACCGCAGAGCTGCTGCAGCCGGGTTGCCGGTTCGCCGCCGCGGGCCAACGCCGCGGCGAGCACCTGCAGGGCGGGCCCCAATTCCGGTGACTGCGTTTGCGTTTCGGCCAGTGCGGTGGGCATGACCGCCGCCAGGCCGGGGTAGTCGCTGCGGTACACGCCGATGTGGGTGAGCAGTGCGGCCACCGCTTCCGGCAGTTGCGGGTGATCGGTTCCGGCGGCCGCGACAATGCTGCGGCGCAGCCGGCGCAGTTCGCTTGCCAGCGTGTCGGTCGCCGCGCGGATCTTCAGTTCCGCCAACATCTTCGGGGTCGCGGCGTAATCCACTCCCGCCGACTCCACGAGCGCGGTCAGCGCCGGTGCGCCGTTCGGGTCGACGAAGACGCCGCCGATCTCGCGGAGCACGTCGTAGCCGGTGGTGCCGCCGATGGGCAGCGTCGGTTCGAGCGCCTCGTCGACCGCGAGGATCTTCTCGATGACGATCCAGGTCTGCGGGCCAACCGATTCCCGCAACCACGCCAGGTAGCCGCAGGGATCCGACAAGCCGTCCGGGTGGTCGATGCGCACGCCGTCGACGAGCCCGTCGGCCGCCCAGCGGGCGACCTCGGCGTGGGTGGCGTCGAACACGGCGCGGTCTTCCTGGCGCAGCCCGGCCAGGGAGGTGATCGAGAAGAAGCGCCGGTAGCCGCACACGCCGTTGCGCCAGCCCACCAGCCGGTAGTGCTGGCGGTCGTGCACCTCCGGTCCGGAGCCTTCGCCGGTGCCGGGGGCGATGGGCAGCGCGAGGTCGCCCAGCCGCAGCAGGTCGCCGTCGACCTTGAGATCGGCGGCGTCGTCGTCGGAACCCAGGATCGGCAACACGATGCGGCCGTCCTCGTCGAGCTCCCAGTCGATGTCGAAATACGTTGCGTACTGCGACGATCGGCCATGCCGCAGGACGTCCCACCACCAGGCGTTCTGTTGGGGCTGGTCGACTCCGACGTGATTGGGCACGATGTCGACGATCAGCCCGATGCCCCGTTCGCGCGCGGCCGCCGAGAGCCGGGCCAGCCCGTCGCGGCCGCCGAGCTCGGGGGAGACCGTGGTGGGGTCGGTGACGTCGTAGCCGTGGTTGGAGCCGGTGGCCGCGGTCATGATCGGGGACAGGTAAACGTGGGAGACCCCGAGTTCGTCCAGGTAGTCCAGCAGGTTTTCGGCGTCGGCGAAGGTGAACGCGAACCCGCTGGCCTCACCGCGCAGCTGCAACCGGTAGGTCGAGAGTATCGGAAAAGGCATGCGTCACATGGTCTTACGTAAAACCAGAAGGGAACGCCCGGGCAGCGAGACCTTCTCTTCGGCGTTCACTTGCTGGTCGGCGTCACCCGCCGGGTGATTGGTGTCCAGTTCCACGGTCCACTCCTGCGCATAGTCGTCGTTCGGCATCACGAACTCAACCGGTTCCTCACCGGCGTTGAAGCACAACAGGAATGAGTCGTCGACCACCCGTTCACCGCGTGCGTTGGGTGCGGTGATGGCCTCGCCGTTGAGGAACACCGCCACACACTTGTGAATGCTTTCGCCCCAGTCCTCGTGCGTCATCTCCCGGCTGCTCGGGTTCAGCCAGGCGATGTCGCGGACCTCTTCGCCGGTTCGGATCGGCTCGCCCTCGAAGAACCGGCGCCGGCGGAACACCGGATGGTTTTTGCGCAGCGCGGTGACCTTGCGCGCGAAGGCCAGCAGGTCGGCATTCTTGTCAACCAATGACCAATCCATCCAAGACAATTCGGAGTCCTGGCAGTACACGTTGTTGTTGCCGTTCTGGGTGCGGCCCAGCTCGTCGCCGTGCGCGATCATCGGCGTGCCCTGGCTGAGCATCAGGGTCGCCCAGAAGTTGCGCATCTGGCGCCGGCGCAGCGCCATGATCTCCGGGTCGTCGGTCGGTCCCTCGACGCCGCAGTTCCACGAGCGGTTGTGGCTTTCGCCGTCCCGGTTGTCCTCGCCGTTGGCCAGGTTGTGCTTTTCGTTGTAGGAAACCAGGTCATTCAGCGTGAACCCGTCGTGGGCGGTGACGAAGTTGATGCTGGCGCTGGGACGCCGGCCGGTCGCCTCATACAGGTCCGACGACCCGGTCAGCCGGGAAGCGAACTCGCCCAGGGTTGCGGGCTCGCCCCGCCAGTAGTCACGCACAGTATCGCGATACTTCCCGTTCCACTCCGTCCACAAACCCGGGAAATTGCCGACTTGATAGCCGCCCTCGCCCACGTCCCACGGCTCGGCGATCAATTTGACCTGGCTGACGATCGGATCCTGCTGCACCAGGTCGAAAAAGGCGCTCAACCGGTCGACGTCGTGCAGCTCGCGGGCCAGCGTGGCGGCCAGGTCGAATCGGAACCCGTCGACGTGCATCTCGGTCACCCAGTAGCGCAGCGAGTCCATGATCAGCTGCAGCACGTGCGGGTGGCGGGCGTTGAGGCTGTTGCCGGTACCGGTGTAGTCCTTGTAGAGCCGCAGGTCGGTGTCCACCAGTCGGTAGTACGCGGCGTTGTCGATGCCGCGGAAGTTGATCGTCGGACCGAGGTGGTTGCCTTCTGCGGTGTGGTTGTAGACCACATCGAGGATGACCTCGATGCCGGCCTCATGAAAGGTGCGCACCATCCACTTGAACTCTTGGACGCTCGCCTTGCGGTTGGCCGCGTACTGATTGTGCGGGGCGAAGAAACCGAATGTGTTGTAACCCCAGTAGTTTCGCAAGCCCAGGTCGAGAAGTCGCGAATCGTGCATGAACTGGTGCACCGGCATGAGCTCGATCGCCGTGACGTTCAGCGATTTGAGATGATCGATGACCAAGGGATGGGCCAGGCCGGCGTAGGTGCCGCGGAGTTCCTCGGGGATGCCCGGGTGGGTCCGGGTCATGCCCTTCACGTGGGCCTCGTAGATCACCGTCTCGTGGTACGGGGTGAGCGGCGACCGGTCCGAGCCCCAGTCGAAGAAGGGATTGCTCACCACGCTGGTCATGGTGTGGCCCAGCGAGTCGACCATCGGCGGCGTCCCGGGGTCGGCGTTGTCGCCGTCGGGGCCGACGGCCTTCAGGTCGTAGGAGAACAACGCCTGGCCGAAGGTGAAGTCGCCGTGAAAGGCCTTGCCGTACGGGTCGAGCAGCAGCTTGCTCGGGTCGCACCGGTGGCCGGCGGCCGGGTCGAACGGCCCGTACACGCGGAAGCCGTAGCGCTGGCCCGGGGTGATGTTGGGCAGATAGGCATGCCAGACAAAGCCGTCGACCTCATCGAGGGGAATCCGCGTCTGGCCCCCCGCGTCGTCGATCAGACACAACTCGACCTTCTCGGCTATCTCGGAGAACAACGAGAAGTTGGTCCCCGCGCCGTCATAGGAGGCGCCCAGCGGGTAGGGGTTGCCCGGCCAGACCGTGGCCAGTCTCGGCTGTTGGTTACCAGCTACGCCTGTTTCTGAAGCGTGATCGTTGGTCGGCACCATCTGACCTTATCCGCGCTCGGCGGCGCGGGGCGCGTCACCACCAACCGGTATTGGCCGCGATCTGGCGGCCCAATTCGCCCACCATGGTCCGCACGTACGTGGGGGTGAGGTGATGGGCTCCGTGGTAGATCAGCACGTTACCTTCGACGGGGCGGCACACGTCGGCACGGCAGATCGCGTCCGACATGTCGAGGACCTTCAGCAGCGGGAACTGGGTTACGAAGTCCAGCGTCTGATTGCGGTCGGACAACACGTCGGATCGCTTGATCGCGCACGACTGGGGATTGCCTTGCTTCTTGGCCAGGCAGTCCGCCGGGTCGAACGGCTGGCCGTTCTTCACCAACCATGGGGTGTCGCGCATGCCGAGGATCGGAATGTTGTTGTCGGAGAAGCGTTGCCAGATTCCGATGTAGGTGGCCGGCATCACGTCGCCGGACTTGATGTTCCACGGCCGCGTGGTCGTGGTGAACACGTAATCGGGGCGGTCGGCGATGACCTTCGCCATGGTCTGTTCCACCCACTGCCGGCACTGCGGGTAGGCGGCGTTGTTGCCCATGATCAACGGGACTTCCTCGGTGGACAGCGGGCAGCCCATCTTGAGGTACGTCACGACCTTGAAGTGGTGCATCCTGCCCAGCAGCTCCAGCGCGGGCAGCCAGTGTTCGGCGTGCGAGCCGCCCGCCAGCGCGATGGTGCGTTCGGCGGCGACGTCGCCGTAGGTGCACACCACCACCGCCGGGTTGACGAAGTCGCTGATGCAACCGTCGCGGGTGGAGGTCGGCAGGTCCTCCTTGACCTCCAGGACGCTGGGCCGCATCGGCAACGCTGGCACCCGCAGCCGTTCGGTCAGGGCGCGCGCCCCGGGGTAGTCCTGCGGATTGAGCACGCTGAGTTCCTTGCCCGCGGCCCGCAGCACCGTGACGTGCTGACGCCAGGTGAACGACGTGGCGGTCAGCGTGACCCCGAGCAGCACGATGGCGGTGCCCAGCGCCACCGTGGGCCGGGGCAGGCGCGCCAGCCACGCGGGCGCGGGCGCCGGTGACCGCCCGGCCGTGCGGTACCGCAGGGGATCCTCGACGAGCCTGGTGGTCAGGTGCGCCAGCAGGCCCGAGACCAGTAGCACCGCCGCGCCCTCGACGAAGCCGGCGTGCCGGTGTCCGGTGAACGACAGCCAGAAGATCAGCAGCGGCCAGTGCCACAGGTACAGCGAGTACGCCATGGCGCCCAGCGCCACCAGCGGCGGGGCCGCCAGCAGCCGGTTCGGCAGCGGTAACCGGCCGCCGGCGGGGGCGCCCCGCAGGTTGGCCCCGGCGAGGATCATCAGCATGGTGGCCCCGACGGGGACCAGCGCCCACGGGCCCGGAAACTCATTCACGCCGTCGATCAGGGCCCCGCATGACACGATCGCGGCCAGCGCGACGGTGGCCACCACCGTGCGTACCCACATCGGCCACCGGATGGCCGGCACGAGCGCACCGACCAGCGCGCCGAGCAGCAGCTCCCAGCCGCGCGCGAAGCTGTTGTAGTAGGCGGCGGCCTGATCGTCCTGATGCGCCACGATCGCGTAGACGAACGAGGCCGCCGTCAGCGCGGTCAGCAGCACCAGGAACAGGGTGCGCAGGTGCTTGCCCAACGGGCGCCGGAACAGGTACGCGCACCCCGCGATCACCAGCAGGAAGCCGACGTAGAACTGGCCCTGCACCGACATCGACCAGATGTGCTGCAGCGGGCTGACGGATTCACCCGCGCGCAGGTAGTCCGACGCGGTGTTGGCCAGCTCCCAGTTCTGGTAATAGCCGAGGCTGGCGAGGCTCTGGTCCGCGAACGTCTCCCAGCGGGTCTCCGGCTGCACCAGGATCGTCAGGACGGCGCAGCCCGCCAGCACCACGACCAGGGCGGGGACCAGGCGGCGGACGAGCCGGGTGAGCTCCGCCACCGGCGACAGGGTCACCGCCGGGTTCAGCGCCGCGCGAATGATCTTGCCGCCGAAGAAGAATCCCGACAGCGCCAGGAACACGTCGACCCCGCCGGAGACCCGGCCGAACCAGATGTGGAACACCGCGACCAAGGCGATCGCGATGCCCCGCAGGCCGTCGAGGTCGTAGCGATAGAACCCCTCGCCACGCGCTCCCTTCGCGACCGGTTCCGCGGTCGCGACCGGTGTGGAAGGCGGTGACAGGGTCGGCATGGTTACCAGTCAATTTACCGAAAACCGCCACCCGCTCCCGATTAGGAGCAGGTGGCGGCGTTCGGGAGTCCCGGGCGGTGCCGGGAATTTACCGGGTGGTGCCGGCGGCCGGGGGTAGGAACGGAGATTGCTGGGGCGGCAGCAGCTGCACCGGGGCCCGCTGCACCGGCGCTTGCTGGATCGGCGGCTGCCACAGCGGCGCCTGCGGCGCCGGGACCTGCTGCACCGGTGCCTGCTGCACCGGCGCTTGCTGCAGCGGGGCCAGCGCGGACTGCTGCTGCAGCGGCGCCTGCTGCACCGGTGCCTGCGGCGTCGCCGGCTGCTGCACGGGCGCTTGCTGCAGCGGGGCCTGCGCGGTGGGCGCCTGCGCGGCGGGCAGTTGCTGGAGCGGGGGCTGTTGCAGCGGGGCTTGCTGCGCCGGCAGCTGCGCCGGGACCTGCTGCGGCAGCGCCTGGGCCGGCGCCGAGTCGGCGCCGAGGACGCGGACCATGTACGGCGTCATGCCGTTGGCGCGTACCGGCGAGACCTGCACGACGTCGCCGACCTCGAGCATCTGGTTGTTGCCCAGGTACATCGCCACGCTCTGCGTGCCCTCGGGGCCGTAGAAGATTAGGTCGCCCTTGCGCGCCTGCTGGGGCAGGATTTTCTGGCCGACGCGGTAGATCGCCCCGGACGAACGCGGCAGCTTGATGCCGGCGCCGGCGTAGGCGTACTGCATCAGGCCGGAGGCGTCGAACCCGACGGTGTTGATGCCCGTCCCGGTGCCCCGGGTGGGCCCGTTGATGCCGCCGCCGGCCCAGGAGAACGGCACGCCGCGCTGGGAGAGCCCGCGCGCGATCACCACGTCGGTGGCCTGCTGGTAGTCCATCGGCCGGGTGCCCGGGTCGGCGGACGCGATCAGCGGAGCCGCCACCGGCGCCGCGAGCATCGCCAAACCGATCGCGAAGGCGTAGATGCGTTTCATTGTTCTGGCCTCTCAGGGGCTCACGGGCCTCGGCGCGGTGACTTCACGCCTGGGCCGCCTGTTCATGACCCGGGCGGGACCCCCACGTTGGGGCCGACGCCGCTGCATGACGCTTGCGGATGTGACAGCGGGTCAAAGCCCCTGTTTCACATCAGTCACTAAAGCCACTCTGACAACAGAAGTTATTAGCCGCCAGGCCGCCGGGGGATTTTTTGTCGTACCGTGACCGGACGGTGACTGGGTGACCCAATTCCGTATGCGCCGTTGTGATTTGGGTCTCAGTGAAAGCGGCGAGGCCCGGGCCGCGGCGGCGGTGCGCCTACATCCAATAGCGTTCGCTAAAGGTTGTCAGGATCGAGCCGGCGACGGAGCTGACCATGAGCAGCGTGAGGGCCAGCACCGGCCAGAAGGACATGAACCAGCCCTTCAGGATGGAAACGAGCGGGCCGACGACGGCGGCGGCGATCGCCGCGCCGATGCCGCCCCACACCACCGGGCGGATGTAGTAGTCGACCCCGAACGGCACCGGCCCGCAGGTCTCGTCGGCGCACACGTGCTCGAGGAAGCCGAACAGCCGGGTGGGCCAGGTCGTCGCGGTGGCCAGGACGATGAGCAGGGCCAACAGGGCGACCGTGCAGACGACGTCCCACGCGGCCAGCCGCACCCGAATGACCCGCGGGGCTTCGTCGTCGTAGTCGACCAGCGGGGAATCGGTGTCCGCGGCGGGATTGCCCGGCGGATGCGGCGTAGCCATCGGCTCCCATGCTCCCCGATGGCCGGAATTTGTGCGACTCGGCTGCTTTACCCTCGATCACTATGCCTGCGGCGAGGGCCGGGTTGACGCCCGAGCAGATCAGCGCGATCGACGCTGCGCACGTCTGGCACCCCTACAGCACAATCGGTCGCGAGGCCGTCGCACCGGTGGTGGCGGTCGCCGCCCGGGGCGCCCGGCTGACCCTGATCCGGGACGGCGAGCCGATCGACGCGCTCGACGCGATGAGCTCCTGGTGGACGGCCATCCACGGACACGGCCACCCGGCCCTGGACGCGGCGCTGACCGCCCAGCTGGCCACGATGAACCACGTCATGTTCGGTGGGCTCACCCACGAACCGGCCGCGCGGCTGGCGCAGCTGCTGGTGCAGATCACCCCGCCGGGCCTGGACACGGTGTTCTTCAGCGACTCGGGGTCGGTGTCGGTCGAGGTCGCCGTCAAGATGGCGCTGCAGTACTGGCGCAGCCGCGGCCGGCCCGCCAAGCACCGGCTGATGACCTGGCGGGGCGGCTACCACGGGGACACCTTCACCCCGATGAGCGTCTGCGACCCCGACGGCGGCATGCACTCCCTGTGGACCGACATCCTGGCCCGCCAGGTGTTCGCCCCGCAGGTGCCGCGCGACTATGACCCCGCCTACAGCGCGGCGTTCGAACAACAACTGGCGGCGCACGCCGACGAGCTGGCCGCCGTCGTCGTCGAGCCCGTCGTGCAGGGCGCGGGCGGGATGCGCTTCCACGACCCCCGCTACCTGCGCGACCTGCGCGAGTTCTGCCGCCGGCACGGCGTGCTGCTCATCTTCGACGAGATCGCCACCGGCTTCGGCCGCACCGGCGAGCTGTTCGCGGCCGACCACGCCGGGTTGAGCCCGGACATCATGTGCGTCGGCAAGGCGCTGACCGGCGGGTACGTCACGCTCGCGGCCACGCTGTGCACCACCGACATCGCGCACACCATCAGCGCCGGCGAGGCCGGCGCGCTGATGCACGGCCCCACCTTCATGGCCAACCCGCTCGCCTGCGCGGTCTCCGTGGCCAGCGTCGAGCTGCTGCTGGGCCAGGACTGGCGCGCGCGGGTCGGCGAGATCGCCGCCGGGCTGGCCGCCGGGCTCGAACCCGCCCGGGCGCTGCCCGGCGTGACCGACGTGCGGGTGCGCGGGGCGATCGGCGTCATCGAGTGCGACCGCCCGGTCGACCTGGCCGTCGCAACCCCGGCCGCGCTGGATCGCGGCGTCTGGCTGCGTCCGTTCCGCAACCTCGTCTACGCGATGCCGCCCTACATCTGCCCGGCCGCCGAGATCGCCCAGATCACCTCGGCGATGGTCGAGGTGGCCCGGCTCGCCGGCTCTCGTAGTCTTTAGGGCGATGAGGGCACCGATCGAGACTTCCCCGCTGGCCTGGCTGGAGGCGGTGGAGCGCCAGCGCCGCGAGGCCGGGCTGCGTCGCTCGCTGCGGCCGCGCCCCGCCGTGGCGACCGAGCTCGACCTGGCGTCCAACGACTACCTCGGCCTGTCCCAGCACCCCGACGTGATCGACGGCGGCATCGCGGCGCTGCGCATGTGGGGCGCCGGGGCCACCGGCTCGCGGCTGGTCACCGGCGACACCGAACTGCACCAGCAATTCGAGTCCGAGCTCGCCGAATACGTCGGCGCCGCTTCGGGATTGCTGTTCTCGTCGGGCTACGCGGCCAACCTCGGCGCGGTCGTCGGCCTGTCCGGCCGGGGTTCGCTACTGGTGTCCGACGCGCTCTCGCACGCGTCCCTGGTCGACGCCTGCCGGCTGTCGCGGGCCCGCGTGGCCGTCACCGGACACCGCGACGTCGACGCCGTGGAGGCGGCCCTCGCCGGACGCGACGAGGAGCGCGCCGTCGTCATCACCGAGTCGGTCTTCAGCGCCGACGGCGCCCTGGCGCCGCTGCGCGAGCTGCACGAGGTGTGCCGCCGCCACCGCGCGCTGCTGCTCGTCGACGAGGCACACGGCCTGGGCGTGCGCGGCGCCGGGCGCGGGCTGCTGCACGAGCTCGGGCTGGCGGGCGCCCCCGACGTGGTCATGACCACGACGCTGTCCAAGGCGCTGGGCAGCCAGGGCGGCGTGGTGCTCGGGCCGGCGGCGGTGCGGGCGCACCTGATCGACGCGGCGCGGACGTTCATCTTCGACACCGGCCTTGCGCCCGCGGCGGTGGGCGCCGCGCGGTCCGCGCTGAACGTGCTGCGGGCCGAACCGTGGCGACCCGATGCCGTGCTGCGGCACGCCCGCGTCCTGGCCGACGTCTGCGACGTCCCCGAGGCCCCGCAGTCGGCGGTGGTGTCGGTGATCCTGGGGGACCCGGAGGTGGCGCTGGCCGCCGCGACCGCCTGCCTGGACGCCGGCGTGAAGGTGGGCTGCTTCCGGCCCCCGACGGTGCCCGCCGGGACGTCGCGGTTGCGGCTGACCGCGCGCGCGTCGCTGGACGCGGCCGAACTCGACATCGCCCGGCGGGTGCTCGCCGACGTGCTCGCTGTGGCGCGCCCTTGACCGTCCTGGTCATCACGGGGACCGGCACCGGGGTCGGCAAGACCGTCGTCACCGCCGCCCTGGCCTGTCACGCCCGCCGGGCCGGCGTCGACGTGGCGGTGTGCAAGCCGGTCCAGACCGGCACCGCCTCCGGTGACGACGACCTGGCCGAGGTCGCCCGGCTGTCCGGCGTCACCCAACTGGCCGGGCTGGCCCGCTACCCGCAGCCCCTCGCGCCGGCCGCCGCGGCCGAGCAGGCGGGCGCGGCCCTGCCGACCGGCGACGAGTTGCTGCGGCTGGTGACCGGCCTGGACCGCCCGGGGCGGCTGACGCTGGTCGAGGGCGCCGGCGGGCTGCTGGTCGAGCTCGCCGCCGCGGGTGTCACCCTGCGCGACCTTGCCGTCCAGCTGGGGGCCGCGGCGCTGGTCGCGGTCAGTGCGGAACTGGGCACCCTCAACCACACCGCGCTCACTCTGGAAGCGCTTGCCGCGCACAATGTTTCGTGCGCAGGATTGGTGATCGGGAGCTGGCCGGGCCACCCCGGGTCGGTGGAAACATCGAATCGCTCCGCCCTGGCCCGGCTGGGTGCGGTGCGGGCCGCGTTGCCGGCGGGCGCCGGATCGATGGGCGCCGCACAGTTCGCGGACATGAGCGCCGCGGCGTTCGACCGCGACTGGGTCACCGCGCTGGTCCGCTGATGGTGCATTCCATCGAGCTGCTCTTCGACGGCGAGACCGAGGCGACCATCCGCGGGCTGTGGGACGCCCTGGCCGCCGCCGGGATTCCCAGCCAGGCGCCGGCCGGGCGGCCACACGTCACGCTCGCGGTGGCCGACCGCATCGCCGACGAGGCCGACGCCGCGCTGCGCCCGCTGACCGAGCGGTTGCCGGTGGGCTGCGGGGTCGGCGCGTCGTTGCTGCTCGGGCGCTCCAACGCGATCCTGGCCCGGCTCGTCGTGCCGAGCGCCGAGCTGCTCGAGTTCCATGCCGAGGTGCACCGGCTGGCCGGGGAGCACCTGGCCCCCGCGCCGGCGCCCACCAGCCTGCCCGGCCAGTGGACGCCGCACGTCACGCTGGCCCGCCGCGTCGGCGGACCGGCGCTGAGCCGGGCGCTGCGCATCGCGGGGCGCCCCCCGCTCATCGAGGGCAGCTTCGCCGCCCTGCGGCACTGGAACGGGGAGAAGAAGACCGACCACCTGATCGGCTAGCCGCCGAACAGCAGGTACAGCCCGGTGAAGGTGTAGCCCACCATGACCAGCATCATCGTCAACTGCCCGGTGAGCTGATGGCCGCTCGGCAGCAGCCGCAGGGCCTTGTCGTGGGCGGCGATCACCGCGAGGATGTGGCCGGTCACCACGCAGGCCACCTTGATCCCGGCCAGGACCGGCGGATGGGTGGACAGCACGTAGGCCACCTGCTGGTGCGCCAGCCCGCCCCAGCCGCGGCCGAACGGATCGGCCAGCGCGATCACGGCCTGTTGTCCGCGCTCGATGAGGTAGGTCAGGTAGTGGGCGAAGATGTAGCCCACCACGATCGGGATCAGGGAATGCGCCAGCTGGCCCGGCAGCGCGCGGCGCCGCTCGGAGTCGACGCCGCCCGTCGCGCGCGCGGCAAGCGAAAAGGTCACGGCGACAACCGAAATGAAGACGATCAGCCCGAGCGTCCGCAGCAGCGACGACGACGCCGCCGGCGCCAGGCCGATGCCGCGGGAGGCCTTGTCGGCGAAGCCGCGCCATGTCGGCGACGCCGAGAAACTGTCGAACGCCGTGGACCCGAGCAGCACCGCGAGCACCATGACCACGCCGGGGCGCACGGGCAGCGACGGCAGATGGTCGAGGGGGTTCCCGACGACGATGCGCCCGGTTTCGGGGTTGCGGCGAAACGGCGACAGGCGCGACACCGCCATGCTGTACACCCCGAACGGGTCGGCGCGGGCCAGCCAGCGCTGGCCGCACAACCAGGCGCCCACCAGCATGACCACGGCGTACCCGGCCAGCCACGCCCGCACCCACGGCAGCGACGCCGGGTTCGGGCTGGCCAATTCCATCCAGACGAACGCGAACAGGCCCAGCGCCGCCGGGCGGTAGCCCCAGCCCTCGGGATAGGACAACCGCGGCGAGTGCAGGCGGTCGGGCGTGGCGCGGCACAGCAGCAGGTACACCGTCCGCATCGGCGAGAGAACCCGCCAGACGGGCCCGAACAGCAGCGACAGCGCCACCAGCCCGACCCACAGCAGCACGTAGAACGCGCCGAGCAGGGCGTTGGTCTCCGATAGCGGACCCCACACCCCGGCCGCCACCGCCCACGCCGCGAACACCAGACCCAGCGCGGCGGCCGCCCACCGCGTCGCCCGGGCGTCGACGAAGGCGGTGACCGCCGAAGGCAGCGGGCGGCCCGGCTTGCCCGGATCGAACCGCGGCCGCCGCCACGCGAAGGCGACCAGCGCGAAGGTGAACGTCAGCGCCCACGCCGCGCCGACCATCGCGTACATGTACGGCACCGGAAGGTCGCCGGATCCGCCGAGCCCGTGCGCGAGTACCGCGGTCGCGCCGCCCGCGCTCACGGTTGGACTTGGATGGTCGCGATCGTGCGGTCGAGGTGGTGCAGCTCCACCTCGACGTTGCCGGGCACGTCGACGGCGAACTGGAAGGTTTGGTTGGGCGCCACGGCCACCGGGAACTTGTGGTCGGGCGTCGAGTGCACGTGCAGTTCGTCGGCGGCGTCACTGGTCACGCGCAGGGTGATCTGCTGGTGCACCTTGGCCTGCAGCGTGGCGTTGGTGGGCGTCACCTGCCCCTTGGCGATCGTGACGTCGACCGTCGGGCCCGCGGCCGGGGCCTGCTGCTGCGAACCGCCACAGCCGATCAGCGCCCACGCCAGGATCGCCACCCACGCCGCGGCCAGGGCGCTACGCATTCCCATCGATCACGCCGCCCGGGGCGTATCGGGCACCGGGTGCTTTTGTTCCTCGGGCCGCTTCGGGAGGCTGTCGTAGTTGTTGATCCGGCCCGCGCCCCAGCTCAGGGCGGTGATCACCGCCAGCGTCAGGAACAGCACCACGATCCCGCCGGCGGTGAACAGCCAGGCCGGCGCGCTCTGGTCGCGTTCGCGCTGCAGGATGGTGACCTCCAGGACGAACGGCCGCGTGCTGGACGCGAGCGCGGGGACCTCGGGCGCCGGGATGGCGTCGTCGGCCGGCTCGTAGATCGGCACGGCCGTCATCATCCGGCCGTCCTGCACGCGCAACAGCGTCTTCCAGTCACCCCACACCGGGACCGGCTGGGTGGACCGGTAATGCCCGGGCCCCACCTTGGCGAGCTTGTCGATCATCAGGCCCCGGTGGTTCTGCATCCGCCCCTGCCAGGACAGGATCGTCAGCCAGTCCGGGTTGTCGCTGACCATGGTGGTCGGTGAGATCATCACGTCGGCCGAGACCATGCGCTGCCCGGGCGGGCTCGGCTGGTCCGTCAGGGTCACCGTGGCGGTGTTCTTGCTCGGCACGGTGATGTGCAACCCGTTGGCCACCGCCACGCCGATCACCAGCACCGTCAGCGCGACGACGGAGATGCCGAGCCGGCGGCCCGGCAGGCGCTCGCCGGTGAGGACCATGCCGAACATCGCCCCGCAGGTTCCGGTCAGGACGGCCACCGGCACCGCCATGGCCAGCGCCTCGCCCCACATGCTGGTCGGCCACGGGTAGTTGTAGACCGCCCCGATCCACAGCGACTCCAGCCACAGCCCCACGGTGGCCACCGCGAGGCCGGAGACGGCGCCGAAGGCCAGCGGGCGCTTGATCAGCGGGGTCAGGGCCACCAGCTCGACGACGAGGGCGGGGCCGAGGTACAGCGGGAACCAGTTGATCGGGGCGCCGAGGATGGGCCCGACAATCACCGCAACCGCGCCCCGCAGCGCGATGGCGAACACCGCCGCGATGATCGCGGCGCCGCGGCCCATCGTCAGGCGCGCGGCGACGGCCGCCAGCGCGGACGCCGCGGCGATCAGCATCGGCTGAAACACCAGCCGGAACTGCGGGACCCCGAAGTCGAATTCGATCTGATAGACGGACAGGCCGATGAACAACCCGCCGAAGGACAGGTACCGCAGGAACGTGATGAACGCGCCGTGGAATACCTCCCCGGCTTCGTGCGCCTCGCCTTCACGCTCCAGCATCAGCACCGAGAACAGCGAGAAACATGCCCCGCCGATCATCATCAAATGCGTTGGGCCCCAAAGGGTTACGTCTTGGCCGAAGATCCGGTGCCAGATGTCGTCGAGCGGGAACCCGATCATCGCGTACATGCCGCAGCCGGCCATCAGGATGCCGCCGACGGGCGCGTACCAGTTGCGGGTGATGCGCACCGCCGCGGGCCCCGGCTTGTCGAACGGCAGCACCATCGAGACCGCGCCGCCGACGAAGATTCCGAACAGCCCGATGATGATGAAGTAGTGCGCGGGGTTGGCCAGCGGGCCGGGGTCGCGCCCGTTGCCGATGTGCCAGCTGACGTCCCAGATGAACCCGAACAGGGCGCAGATGATGAACGTCGTGAAGATCATGACCGGCAGCGCCACCCAATTGGGCCGGTGGAACTTCTCGCCGAGCTTGTTGGCCACCCGGGTCAGCCACTGGATGCGATGCGTGCGGTGGGCGTAGCCGACCCAGAGCATGACCGCCGCGATCACGACCGCCGCCACTGACAGCCCGATCACCTGGTTGAGGCCGGCGCCGCGCGCCGGCGCCTCGGCAACGAAAGTGAGTTCCGCCGATTTCATCGTCCAACCCTCCCAACAGCGCCCGACCGCCTGGCGAGCTGTGATGCAGCTCGCACGAAGCGGAATGCCCAAATCAGGGGCCGATCAATCACCGATTTTCGTCGGTGCGGCTCTCGGTGTCCTCCGACTCGCCGGGGGAGCGGCGGTCTTTCAGCGCGACGTACAGGATCACGCCGACGACGATGATCGCCGGCAGGAACGCCGGGATCGCCAGCAGGATCATGTGGTGGGCCACATAGGCGACGTGCGGATCGGTCATGGTGGTGAGATACCCCGGCGGACGGCATGTACTGCGGCCGTTACCCTACTTTGAACACTTTTATCCAGGCCACCACGACCGTGGGGCAGGGGGTCGCGCGCGCGGCGCCCGACGATGCAGGGGAGTACTGGTGACTCAAGCGGCAACTCGACCGGTGACCGGCGCCAACGACGCGGACATCCTGGCCGTGGCCCGTGAACAGGTGCTCGAGCGCGGCGAGGGACTGAGTCGGGACCAGGTGCTGCGGGTGCTGCAGCTGCCCGACGACCGGCTCGACGACCTGCTCGAGCTGGCCCACGAGGTGCGGATGCGCTGGTGCGGACCCGAGGTCGAGGTCGAGGGCATCATCAGCCTGAAAACCGGCGGCTGCCCCGAGGACTGCCATTTCTGTTCGCAGTCGGGCCTGTTCGCCTCCCCGGTGCGCAGCGCCCGGCTGGACATCCCGAGCCTGGTCGAGGCCGCCAAACAGACCGCCAAGTCGGGAGCCACCGAGTTCTGCATCGTGGCCGCCGTGCGCGGGCCCGACGAGCGGCTGATGGCCCAGGTCGCGGCCGGCATCGAGGCGATCCGCAACGAGGTCGAGATCAACATCGCCTGCTCGCTGGGGATGCTGACCCCCGAGCAGGTCGAGCAGCTCGCCGAGATGGGCGTGCACCGCTACAACCACAACCTGGAGACCGCCCGCTCGTTCTTCACCAACGTCGTCACCACCCACACCTGGGAAGAGCGCTGGCAGACCCTGTCGATGGTGCGCGACGCCGGCATGGAGGTGTGCTGCGGCGGCATCCTGGGCATGGGCGAGACGCTCGAGCAGCGCGCGGAGTTCGCCGCCGAGCTGGCCGAGCTGGGCCCCGACGAGGTGCCGTTGAACTTCCTCAACCCGCGCCCCGGCACGCCGTTCGGCGACCTGGAGGTGCTGCCGGTGGCCGAGGCGCTGAAGTCGGTGGCCGCGTTCCGGCTGGCCCTGCCGCGCGCGATGCTGCGCTTCGCCGGGGGCCGCGAGATCACGCTGGGCGACCTGGGCGCCAAGAAGGGCATCCTGGGCGGCATCAACGCCGTGATCGTCGGCAACTACCTCACCACGCTCGGCCGGCCGGCCGAGGCCGATCTGGAACTGCTCGACGACCTGCAGATGCCCATCAAGGCGCTCAACGCCACCCTGTAAGAAGCGTGGAAACCGTGGTTGGGGATCTGGGCGCTCCGGTCAGCGCCGGCGTCTACAACGTCTACACCGGCGAATTGGGGGGCACCGCGGTGCCGACGGCGGCGCAGTTGGGCCTGGAGCCGCCGCGGTTCTGTGCCGAATGCGGGCGCCGGATGGTGGTGCAGGTGCGCCCCGACGGCTGGCGGGCGCGGTGCTCGCGGCACGGTGAGGTCGACTCAGTCGACCTGGAGGACCGGCGGTGACCGGGGCCACGGCGGGCAGGCCGCGCTGGCGCGCGATCGCCGGCGCCGGGCTGGGGTCCGCGGCGGCCGGCGCGGTGCTCGGCGGGGTGTGGGGCTGGATCGCCCCGCCGATCCACGCCGTGGTGGCCATGACGCGGGCCGGCGAGCGGGTCCACGACTATCTCGGCACCGAGTCGGAGCACTTCTTCGACGCGCCGAGCCTGATGTTGGGTTTGCTGACCGTGCTGGCGGTGGTGGCGCCGGTGCTGGCGTGGCAGTGGCGCGCGCGCCGCGGGCCGGGGATGGTCGTCGCGCTCACGGCCGGCTTGGTGACCGCCGCCGCGGTCGCGACGGCGGTCGGGGCGGCCGTGGTCCGAATCCGCTTCGGCGCGTTGAACTTCGATGCGGTGCCGCTGGCCAAGGGCCCGTCGGTGGCCTACGTCGTGCAGGCGCCCCCGGTATTCTTCGCGGACCACCCGCTGCAGGTGGCGCTGACGCTGCTGTGGCCGGCCGCTATCGCGGCGCTGGTGTATGCGGTGTTCGCGGCCGCGGACGCCCGCGACGACCTGGGGGTCCCGCCGGCGGGCGACCGCTCGTCGGCCGCGTTGCCGGTGTCTTCAGGGGGCGCCGCCGAAGCGGCCGTGTCATAGCGGGCGGCGGTGAATGCTGCGGCCGAAGACGACCTTCGCCGCGATCTTGGCCAGCCGGGCCATCCCGACGTAGGTCATCGGATGGAACATCGTGGGCCAGGTGGTGCGGATCAGGTGCTCGGTCAGCGGCCTGCCGTCGAACCGGTCCGTGAGCCAGCGCAGCGTCATCGGCGCCGACAGCGGGTGCAGCAGCATGTGCTCGTTGAACGCGTCCCGGTGGTAGGTGACCCGCGCGCCGCCGGCCGAGTAGGCGTCGGCGAGCACGTCGATGTCGTTGACGTCGATCAGGTAGTCGTGGACGGCCTGCACGATCAACACCGGCGGCGTCGGCACGGCGGCGCCCAGCTTGATGCTCTCGAAGACGTGCGTGACCTCGGGCGTCGACAGGATGGTCTCGAGCGGCTCGTCGAGGTAGTCGCCCATGTTCTTGCCGGCCATCTTCACGACCGCCTCCACGGTGGTCATTTTCTCCAGCGACTCGAGCAGGGCGCGGCCCTCCTCGTTGCTGTGCTCCTTGATCACCCGGTCCAGCTCGGGGTAGATGTGGGCGAGTGCGGCGACCACCAGCGCCGGCAGACCCGACAGGAAACTGCCGTTGAGCCTGCGGAAGGTGTTGCCCAGGTCGCCGACGGGCGATCCCAGCACCGCCCCGACGATGTCCAGTTCGGGCGCGTAGTCGGCGCACATCTCGGCCGCCCAGGCGCTGGCCAGGCCGCCGCCGGAGTAGCCCCACAGCCCGATCGGCGCCGCCGGCGACAGCCCGAGGCGTTCCGAGCCCAGGGCGGCCCGGATGCCGTCGAGGACCCGGTAGCCGGGTTCGTACGGCGCGCCCCACAGCCCGCGCAGCCCCTCGTGGTCGGGCACCGAGACGGCCCAGCCCTCGGCCACCGCGGCGGCGATCAGGAACAGCTCGAACTGGCCGATCGATCCGAGGGCCTTCGCCCGGCGTCGCAGCGCGTAGGACGGGAAGCAACGCGACGACACCGCGTCGATCGCGCACTGGTAGGACAGCAGCGGGCAGGGCCGCTCCGGGGCGAGTTCGGCGGGGACGATCACCGTGGTCGCCGCCGCCTCGGGCTCGCCGTGCATGTCCATCGTCCGGTAGAGCAGCTGGACGGCCTTGATCGGCTGCGGGATCAGCCCCAGGAAGGCGAGCTCGACGTCGCGGGAGCGCAGCACCGTCCCGGGCTCGGCGTGCTGGAAGCCGAGCGGCGGCTGGTAGAACGGGTCGTCCGAGGGCAGCAGCGGGCGGATCTTGCGCTGCAGTTCCTCGTGCGGCGGCCGGGCGATCCATTCCGCGCCACGCGTGCCTGCCAGATTGCCGAGCTCAGCCATTGAGGCTCCCTTCTAGGCCATCCGGCATTCTCGCGCACCAACGGCAGGTAACCAAAACGTAATCGCCGTGTGTGAGCGAGTTCGTCTGTGTGCCCGCAGGTAAGACGCGCCACTGATGGCGCCTTAGTCGCGTCCCCCGGAAGACCTTCCGGTCCAGTTTAGTGGAGGCGGCGGCGGGCCCCGGTCGTCAAATCTGGCCCGGCGGCCGCAGCGCGGCAAATTCGTCGGTGACCCGCAGCCTCGAGTCGGTGAAGTGGTAGAGGGCCGCCGGCCGCCCGCCGCTGCGCCCGGACTGCGCGATGGTGCCGGTCGCCGTGATGACCCCGCGGCGGGCCAACACCCGCTGCAGGTTGGTGGCGTCGACCTGGTAACCCAGCGCGGCACCGTAGATGTCACGCAGCGTTGAAAGAGCGAATTCCTTTGGCGCCAAGGCGAATCCGATGTTGGTGTACGACATCTTGGCAACCAGCCTGGTGCGGGCGTGCTCCACCATCGGGCCGTGGTCGAACGCCATCGGGGGCAGCGCACTCACCGGGTGCCAGCGGGTGTCCGGCGGCAGTTCCGGGGTGGCGGGGGAGGGCACCAGGCCCAGGAAGGTCGAGGCGATCACCCGGTTGCCCGGCACCCGCTGCGGATCGGAGAACACCGCCAGCTGCTCGAGGTGGGCCAGCTCTTTGAGGTCCACCTTTTCGGCCAGCTGGCGCAGCACCGAGGTGGTCATGTCCTCCTCGTTGCGCAGCCGCCCGCCGGGCAGCGACCAGGCGCCCTTCTGCGGGTCTTTGGCGCGTTGCCACAACAGCACGTTCAGCTGCGGTTTCTGTCTTCGCGGTGCCGCCGTTACCTGGCGAACCTGAAACACGACCGCAAGCACCTCGTGTTCAGTGCTAGTATGGCCCATGTTTTCGATTATAAGTCGAAAACCTGTCGGGCTGAAAGGAGCCGCCGTGACGGTTATCAATCGCATGGACACGCTCGCCGAAGACATGATCGCCGACGTCACCAATTCGCCCACCGGCTACGCCGGCGTGGACGGCGACGCGCAATGGGCCGCCGAGATCCGCCGGCTGGCCAACCTGCGCGGCGCCACCGTGCTCGCGCACAACTACCAGCTGCCCGCCATCCAGGACGTCGCCGACCACGTCGGCGACTCGCTCGCGCTGTCCCGGATCGCCGCCGAGGCGCCCGAGGACACGATCGTGTTCTGCGGCGTGCACTTCATGGCCGAGACCGCCAAGATCCTGAGCCCCGACAAGACGGTCCTCATCCCCGACCAGCGGGCGGGCTGCTCGCTGGCCGACTCGATCACCGCCGACGAACTGCGCGCCTGGAAGGCCGAGCACCCCGGCGCCGTCGTCGTCTCCTACGTCAACACCACCGCCGCGGTGAAGGCGCTCACCGACATCTGCTGCACGTCGTCCAACGCCGTGGACGTGGTGAACTCGATCGACCCCGACCGTGAGGTCTTGTTCTGCCCGGACCAGTTCCTCGGAGCGCACGTGCGCCGGATGACCGGCCGGACGAACATGCACGTGTGGGCCGGCGAATGCCACGTCCACGCCGGGATCAACGGCGAAGAGCTGTCCGAGCAGGCCCGGGCCAACCCGGACGCCGACCTGTACGTGCACCCCGAATGTGGTTGCGCCACTTCGGCGTTGTACCTCGCCGGCGAAGGCGCCTTCCCGGCCGAGCGGGTCAAGATCCTGTCCACCGGAGGCATGCTGGACGCCGCGCACCACACCCGGGTCCGCAAGGTGCTGGTCGCCACCGAGGTCGGCATGCTGCACCAATTGCGCCGGGCCGCACCGCAAGTCGACTTCCGCGCGGTGAACGACCGCGCGTCGTGCAAGTACATGAAGATGATCACGCCCGCGGCGCTGCTGCGCTGCCTGGTGGAGGGCGCCGACGAGGTCGACGTCGACCCCGAGATTGCCGCCGCGGGTCGGCGCAGCGTGCAGCGCATGATCGCAATCGGTCAACCGGGCGGCGGCGAATGATCGTCCGGCCGGCCTGGACGCACAGCGCCGACGTCGTCGTCATCGGTACCGGCGTCGCGGGTCTGGCCGCGGCGCTGGCCGCCCACCGCGCCGGGCGCAGCGTCGTCGTGCTGAGCAAGGCCGACCAGGCGCGCGGGGTGACCGCCACCCACTACGCCCAGGGCGGCATCGCGGTGGTCCTGCCCGACAACGACGACTCCGTCGAGGCCCACGTCGCCGACACCGTGACCGCGGGCGCGGGCCTCTGCGATCTCGACGCGGTGACCTCGATCGTCGCCGACGGCTACCTCGCGGTGTCCGAATTGGTCGGTGCCGGAGCGCGATTCGACGAGGCGGTGCCTGGCCGCTGGGACGTGACGCGCGAGGGCGGCCACTCGCGCCGGCGGATCGTGCACGCGGGCGGGGACGCCACCGGCGCCGAGGTGCAGCGCGCGCTCGACCACGCCGCCCGGCTGCTCGACATCCGGACAAGCCACGTCGCCCTGTGCGTGTTGCACGACGGCTCCTTGGGCGGAGAAGCCGTGACCGGCGTCGCGGTCGGCAACCCCGACGGGTACGGCATCATCAGCGCGCCCGCGGTGATCCTGGCTTCCGGCGGGCTCGGCCACCTCTACGCCGCGACCACCAACCCCGAAGGCTCCACCGGCGACGGCATCGCCCTGGCGCTGTGGGCCGGCGTCGCCGTCAGCGACCTCGAGTTCATCCAGTTCCACCCGACGATGCTCTACGGTGGCGGGGCCGGCGGGCGGCGCCCGCTGGTCACCGAGGCCATCCGCGGTGAGGGCGCGATACTGGTTGACCGGCAAGGCAATTCGGTCACCGCGGGTGTTCACCCGATGGGCGACCTGGCGCCGCGGGACGTCGTCGCGGCCGCCATCGACGCGCGGCTGAAGGCCACCGGCGACCCGTGCGTCTTCCTGGACGCGCGCAATATCGGGGGGTTCGCGGCCCGCTTCCCGACCGTGACCGCCGCGTGCCGGGCCGCCGGCATCGACCCGGTCCGCCAACCCATCCCGGTCGTGCCGGGGGCGCATTACAGCTGCGGCGGCGTGGTCACCGACGTGCACGGGCAGACCGAGCTGCCCGGGCTGTTCGCCGCCGGCGAGGTGGCGCGCACCGGCATGCACGGCGCCAACCGGCTGGCGTCCAACAGCCTGCTGGAAGGCCTGGTGGTCGGGGGGCGGGCCGGCAAGGCCGCGGCCGCGCACGCGGTGGCGGCGGGGCGGGTCCGGGCGACCGCGCCCGAGCCGAGCGTGCACACCGCCCCGCGGCGCGCCGAACTGCAGGCCTCGATGAGCCGCGACGCCTCGGTGGTGCGCGACGCCGCGGGACTGAACCGGCTGTCCGACGCGCTGTCCGGGGCGCCCGCCCGGGCCATCGCGGGCCGCCGCGACTTCGAGGACGTCGCGCTGACGGTGGCCGCGCGCGCGGTGACCGCCGCGGCCCTGGCCCGCAGCGAGAGCCGCGGCTGCCACCACCGCGCCGAGCACCCGGACCCGGCCCCGGAACAGGCCCGCAGCAGCGTGCTGCGGCTGGCCGACGACCAGGTGCTGGTGGAGGCGCTGGCGGCGGTGGGCTGATGATGCAGCCCGAGGAACGCAGCGCTGCCCAGGACACCATCCGGCGCGCGCTGGAAGAGGACCTGCGTTACGGCCCCGACGTCACCACGCTGGCGACGGTGCCCGCCGGCGCGGTGGCCACCGCGTCGATGGTGCCCCGGGAGCCGGGCGTGATCGCCGGCGTCGAGGTCGCGCTGCTGGTCCTCGACGCCGTCCTCGCCGGGGGCTACGACGTGCTGCACCGCGTCGACGACGGCGCCCGGTTGCAGCCGGGCGAGCCGGTGCTGACCGTGCGCGCGGACACCCGCGGCCTGTTGACCGCCGAGCGGACCATGCTGAACCTGGTCTGCCACCTGTCCGGCATCGCCACCACGACGGCGGCCTGGGTGGCGGCCGTGGACGGCACCAAGGCCAAGGTCCGCGACACCCGCAAGACCCTGCCCGGGCTGCGCGCCCTGCAGAAGTACGCGGTCCGGGTCGGCGGGGGCGTCAACCACCGGCTGGGGCTGGGGGATGCGGCGCTCATCAAGGACAACCACGTGGTGGCCGCCGGCTCGGTGGTCGACGCGCTGCGGGCGGTGCGCGACGCGGCCCCGGAGCTGCCGTGCGAGGTCGAGGTGGACTCCCTCGAGCAGCTGGACGAGGTGCTGGCCGAAAAGCCGGAACTGGTCCTGCTGGACAACTTCCCGGTGTGGCAGACGCAGATGGCCGTGCAGCGCCGCGACGCCCGGGCCCCCGCCGTCCTGCTGGAGTCCTCCGGCGGGCTAAACCTCGACAACGCCGCCACGTACGCGGCCACCGGGGTGGACTACCTGGCCGTCGGCGCGCTCACGCATTCGGTACGCGCGCTCGACGTCGGCCTGGATATGTAGGGCTTACCGGACGGTCATCCCCGGGCCATCGTATCGGCTGCGGAACGTGCCGAAAGCGCGTCGAGCACAGCGTATTCCGCTTCGTAGACCGCGGCCTCGGCGAAGTCGATGGTGTCGAGCGCGTAGCCGATGGCCATGTTGGCGTAGGCGTCCATCTCCTTGGCTTCGTGCTCGGCCTTCGTCTCCGCCATGTCCTTGCGGATCTTCGCGACGTGTGACTTCCATTTCTCGGCGATTTCCTGCCAGTGCTTCGACGCCTCGTCGTGGGCGGCGACTGCCCGGTCTTGAAGGTGATCGGCTGCGTGGTCCGCCTTTTCGCGCGCGCGGGCCGCGTCGGCCTGGACCTGTTCGCGGGCTTGCTGCGCCGCCGCGCGCACCTTGTCGTTCGCCTCCCTGGCGGCGGTGGAGATTTTCTCGAACCGGGCGGTCAGGTCGTTCTCGGCCATTGGGAGATCCCTTCTGCTCAGAGGGGTTGATCGTGCAGTTGTCATCGTCTCGCCGCTCCGGGAAGCGCCGTAGGGTCCTAAGTCCTTGGTCCCCAACAACCTTGACAACCGCCGTGACGGTTTTCACACCCGCACCGCCGCGCCGCCGGACAGCAGCGTGCGCGCCGCCGGCTTGGCCGCGTCCAGCGCGCCCGCGTCACCGGAGGTCCGGGACAGGATCAGTGCCCCCTCGATCAGCGAGATCACCGCCAGCGCAACCCGGTTGGCCTCGTCCTCGGCCCAGCCGTCGGAGCGCAGCCGTTCCTCGACCGCCGCGCACCAGCCGGCGAAGGCGCGCGCCGACGCCTCGCGCACCAGCGGGCTCGCGTTCACCGACTCGGTGGCGATCGGCTCGATCGGGCAGCCGTCGCGCCGGTCACCGGCCAACCCCGCCGCCAGCAGGTCGATCCAGCGATCGACGATGTCGGCCGGCGGCCGGCCCGTCGCCAGGAACCGGCGCAGCAATTGCTCGATACCCGTCCCCTCGGTCTCGACAACCGCCGCGGCCAACTGCTGCTTGCCCCGCGGGAAGTGGTGATACAGCGAACCGGGCTTGACACCGGCCTCCTCGAGGATCTGATTCAGGCCGGTCGCCGCGTAGCCCTGCCGGCGAAACAGGGTGGCGGCCTTCTCGATCAACGCGGTGCGGCTGCGATCCGGTCTCGGCATGCTCTTGACTTTACTTGAATGATCACTCAAGAATGCAGAGATGAGGCAGCTGACATACGAAGACACCGGGCGGTACTCGTGGCGGGAGGTGCCCGAACCCCAGCTCGGCGCGCCCGAGCAGGCGCTGGTCCGGCCGCTGGCCGTGGCGTGTTGCGACCTCGATGTCGCGGTGTGCAACGGGCGGCTACCGCTGCCACCGGGGTACGCGGTGGGGCACGAGGGATTGGCCGAGGTCGTCGCCGTCGGCGACGCCGTCAGGGGCGCCCGGGTCGGCGACCGCGTCGTGGTGCCGTTCCAGATCAACTGCGGGGACTGCCGCGAATGCCGCCGCGGCGTCACCGGTTCGTGCAGCGCCGTGCCGTTCATGGCGGCCTACGGGATGGCGCCGATCGCCGGCCTGGACGGCGGCGGCTTCATGTCCGACTTGGTGCTGGTCCCGTACGCCGACGCGATGCTGATCCCGCTGCCCGACGGCGTCGACCCCGTTTCGGTCGCGTCCCTGTCGGACAACATTCCCGACGGCTGGCGCACCGTCGGGCCGTTCGGTGCCGAACTGGACGCGCTCGACCCGGTCGATCGCCGCGTCCTCGTGCTCGGACGCCTGTCGATCGGCCTGTACTCGGCGGCGATCGCCGCGGCGCTGGGCGCCCACGTCGACTACGTCGACACCGACCCGCAGCGGCTGGCCGCCGCGGAGAAGCTCGGCGCGGTGGCCCACGACGCTGCCAAACCCGACAAGTCGTGGGGCGCTTACCCGGTCACCGTGCACACCACCAGCGATCCGGCGCTGCTGGCGGCGACGCTGCGGGCGACCTGGCCGGACGGCGTGTGCACCGACACCGGCATCTACCCCGAATACCGGGTCGAGATGCCGTTGCTGCCGATGTACTCGCGCGGCGTGCGGTTCATCACCGGACGCGTCAGCGCGCGCACGGTCATCCCGCGGGTGCTCGAACTGCTGGCGGGCGGCTTGAACGTGGCGCCGGCCGTCGACCGCGTCGTCGCCTGGGAAGACGCCCCCTCGGCCTGGCCGGCGATGACCGGCAAGACGGTCTTCACCCGGGCGTAGGTGGTCGGGTGTGCGTTTACGGCCTCGCGCGTGCGCCCAGGGCGGGGAAATCGCGGGAATCCCGCCGTCAGCGCACGCGGAAAGCCGTCAGCGCACGCGGGACGCCGTGAAGAAAGTCAGGCGATGTCGCCGACGAACACGCCGATCCGGCGCAGCTGCATGCGGGCCATCCGCGGCAGGCGCTCGGCGTCGGGACCCTCGGTGCCGGCCGGCAGGATGCGCGGGTTGGTGATGTGCACCACGCGGTTGCGGCCGAACTGGACGTCGGCCTCGCCGGCCGCCAGCACGTTCTTGACCCAGTTGGTCTTGCCGTGGCCCAGCGCGATCGCCAGCACGTTGCCCTTGCGATAGGGGGTGATGATCGTCTCGTACGGCGTGCCGGAGGTGCGGCCGCGGTGCTTGATGGTCGCGGTCCCGGGCAGAAAACGGGCGATCGGCTTGACCGCCGGGTTGAAATACTTGATCTGGAAACGCTCGAACCAAGGCGGGAACACCATGGGGACGCCCGGGGCGTTGTTGGGGTGATCCTTCGCGGACATGACGGCTCCCTGCGTTGTGTGGGCCTTTGATCGGCACTGTACCGGTCGGAAATCGACTTGAGTTGCTCTGGGACAATGGAGGCGATGAGTACCGGTTCCGCGCCCGTGATGGCCCGCATCGACCTGCGGGGCGTCGAGCTGACGGCTGCCCGCCTGCGGGCCGCGCTGCCGCGCGGCGGTGCGGACGTGGAAAGCGTGCTGCCCAAGGTGCGGCCGATCGTGGCGGCCGTGACCGAGCGGGGCGCCGAGGCGGCGCTGAAGTTCGGGGAGTCGTTCGACGGGGTACGGCCGGCGTCCGTCCGGGTGCCCGAGGCGGCGCTCGAGGCCGCGCTGGCCGGGTTGGACCCCGACGTCGTCGACGCCCTGCGGGTGATGATCGAGCGCGCCCGCGCCGTGCACGCCGACCAGCGCCGCGCCGACGTCACCACCACCCTCGGCCCCGGCGCGACGGTGACCGAGCGGTGGGTCCCGGTCGAGCGGGTCGGCCTCTACGTGCCCGGCGGCAACGCCGTCTACCCGTCCAGCGTGGTGATGAACGTGGTGCCGGCGCAGACCGCCGGTGTCGGCTCGCTGGTGGTGGCCAGCCCGCCGCAGGCCCGCTATGACGGCCTGCCGCACCCCACCATCCTGGCGGCCGCCCGGCTGCTCGGGGTCGACGAGGTGTGGGCCGTCGGCGGCGCGCAGGCGGTGGCGCTGCTGGCCTACGGCGGCACCGACACCGATAGCGCCGAGCTGGCGCCGGTCGACATGATCACCGGACCCGGCAACATCTACGTCACCGCCGCCAAGCGGCTCTGCCGCTCGCGGGTGGGCATCGACGCCGAGGCCGGCCCCACCGAGATCGCCATCCTCGCCGACCACACCGCCGACCCGGCGCACGTGGCCGCCGATCTGATCAGCCAGGCCGAACACGACGAGATGGCGGGCAGCGTGCTGGTCACCCCGAGTGCCGACCTGGCCGACGCCACCGCCGCCGAGGTGGCCGAACAGCTGCGCACCACCGTGCACCGCGACCGGGTGGCCGCCGCGCTCGGCGGCCGCCAGTCGGCGATCATCCTGGTCGACGACCTGGACGCCGGGGTGCGGGTGGTCAACGCCTATGCCGCCGAGCACCTGGAGATCCAGACCGCCGACGCGCCGCGGGTGGCCGCCCGAATCCGTTCGGCCGGAGCGATTTTCGTCGGGCCCTACTCGCCGGTGAGCCTCGGCGACTACTGCGCCGGATCCAACCACGTGCTGCCGACGGCGGGTTCCGCCCGTCACTCCAGCGGCCTGTCCGTGCAGACCTTCCTGCGCGGCATCCACGTCGTCGACTACACCGAGGCCGCGCTCAAGGACGTCTCGGGCCACGTGGTCACGCTGGCCAAGGCCGAAGACCTGCCGGCGCACGGCGAGGCGATCCGGCGGAGGTTCGAGCGATGACCGCACCGGAGAACCCCACCCTCGAGGACCTGCCGCTGCGCGATGACCTGCGCGGCAAAACACCGTACGGCGCACCGCAATTGGCGGTCCCGGTGCGGCTGAACACCAACGAGAACCCGCACCCGCCCAGCCGGGCGCTGGTGGACGACGTGGTGCGGTCGGTGGCCGAGGCGGCCGCGGACCTGCATCGCTATCCGGATCGGGACGCGTCTGCCCTGCGTCGCGACCTGGCCGCTTATCTCACCGCGCAGACCGGGGTGCCCCTCGGGACGGAAAACGTCTGGGCGGCAAACGGCTCCAACGAGATCCTGCAGCAACTGCTGCAGGCGTTCGGCGGGCCCGGGCGCACCGCGATCGGGTTCGTCCCGTCCTACTCGATGCACCCGATCATCTCCGACGCCACCCGCACGGAATGGCTGGAGGGGGTGCGCGCCGACGACTTCAGCCTCGACGTGGACGCCGCCGTCGCCGCCGTCAGCGAGCGCCGACCCGACGTGGTATTCATCGCCAGCCCCAACAACCCGTCCGGGCAAAGCGTTTCGCTGCCCGATCTGCGCCGGCTGCTCGACGCGGTGCCCGGCATCCTGATCGTCGACGAGGCGTACGGCGAGTTCTCCTCACAGCCCAGCGCCGTGGGGCTGGTGCGGGAGTATCCGACCAAGCTCATCGTCACCCGCACCATGAGCAAGGCGTTCGCCTTCGCCGGCGGGCGGCTCGGGTATCTGATCGCCACGCCCGCGGTGATCGACGCGATGCTGCTGGTGCGGCTCCCGTACCACCTGTCGTCGGTCACCCAGGCGGCGGCGCGGGCCGCGTTGCGGCACGCCGACGACACGCTGAGCAGCGTCGCGGCGCTGATCGCCGAACGCGAACGCGTCTCGAACGCGTTGACGCGCATGGGTTTTCGGGTGATCCCCAGCGACGCGAACTTCGTGCTGTTCGGGCAGTTCGCCGACGCTCCCGCGGCGTGGCGGCGCTATCTGGAGGCCGGCATCTTGATCCGCGACGTCGGGATCCCCGGCTATCTGCGCGCGACGACCGGACTCGCCGAGGAGAACGACGCGTTCCTGCGGGCCAGCGCCCCGATCGCCGCCACCGAACTCGCCCCAGCCACCCCCGTAGGAGCCCCGTGACCACCACCGCAGCAGGAAAAGCGACGCGGCGCGCGCGTATCGAGCGCCGCACCAAGGAATCCGACATCGTCATCGAGCTGGATCTCGACGGCAGCGGACAGGTCCACGTCGACACCGGCGTGCCCTTCTACGACCACATGCTGACGGCGCTGGGCACCCACGCCAGCTTCGACCTGAGCGTGCGCACCAAGGGCGACGTCGAGATCGAGGGGCATCACACGATCGAGGACACCGCGATCGCGCTGGGCCAGGCGCTGGGGCAGGCCCTCGGTGACAAGAAGGGCATCCGGCGGTTCGGCGACGCCTTCATCCCGATGGACGAGACGCTGGCCCACGCCATCGTCGACGTGTCCGGCCGGCCCTACTGCGTGCACACCGGCGAGCCGGATCACCTGCGGCACACCACCATCGCCGGCAGCTCGGTGCCCTACCACACCGTCATCAACCGGCACGTGTTCGAGTCGCTGGCGATGAACGCCCGTATCGCGCTGCACGTGCGCGTTCTGTACGGGCGCGACCCGCACCACATCACCGAGGCGCAGTACAAGGCCGTGGCCCGCGCGTTGCGGCAGGCCGTCGAGCCCGATCCGCGGGTGTCGGACGTGCCGTCCACCAAAGGTGTTCTGTGACAACACCATCCGTCGTCGTCCTGGATTACGGCTCGGGCAACCTACGGTCGGCCCAGCGCGCGCTGCAGCGGGCGGGCGCGTCGGTCGAGGTGACCGCCGACGCCGACGCCGCCGCGGCCGCCGACGGCCTCGTGGTGCCGGGCGTCGGGGCCTTCGAGGCGTGCATGACCGGCCTGCGCAAGGTCGGGGGGGACCGCATCATCGCCGATCGGGTGGCCGCCGGGCGCCCGGTGCTCGGGGTCTGCGTCGGCATGCAGATCCTGTTCGCCACCGGCGTCGAATTCGGCGTGCGGACAACGGGTTGCGGCCAGTGGCCGGGCGCGGTCACCCGGCTGGACGCCCCGGTCATTCCGCACATGGGCTGGAACGTGGTCGACGCCGGCGCGGGCACCGCCCTGTTCAAGGGGCTGGACGCCGACACCCGGTTCTACTTCGTGCACTCCTACGCGGCGCAGCGCTGGGAGGGATCGCCTGAGGCCGTGCTCACCTGGGCCACCCACCAGGTGCCGTTCCTGGCCGCCGTCGAGCTAGGGCCGTTGTCGGCCACCCAATTTCACCCGGAGAAGAGCGGCGACGCCGGTGCGGCCGTGCTGCGCAACTGGATTGAGGGACTGTCGTAATGCCGCTGATTCTGCTACCCGCGGTCGACGTGGTCGAGGGCCGCGCCGTCCGGCTGGTCCAAGGCAAGGCCGGCAGCGAGACCGAGTACGGCTCGGCGCTGGACGCCGCGCTGGGCTGGCAGCGCGACGGCGCCGAGTGGATCCACCTGGTGGACCTGGACGCGGCGTTCGGGCGCGGCTCCAACCGCGAGCTGCTGGCCGAGGTGGTCGGCAAGCTCGACGTGAACGTGGAGCTGTCCGGCGGCATCCGCGACGACGACTCTCTGGCCGCCGCGCTGGCCACCGGCTGCACCCGGGTCAACCTGGGCACCGCGGCGCTGGAAAACCCGCAGTGGTGCGCGCGCGCGATCGCCGAACACGGCGACAAGGTCGCCGTCGGGCTGGACGTGCAGATCATCGACGGGCAGCATCGGCTGCGCGGGCGCGGCTGGGAGACCGACGGCGGCGACCTGTGGGAAGTGCTGGAACGCCTTGACGGCGAAGGGTGTTCGCGGTTCGTCGTCACCGACGTCACCAAGGACGGCACGCTCGGCGGCCCCAACCTCGACCTGCTGGCCACCGTCGCCGACCGCACCGAAGCGCCGGTGATCGCCTCCGGCGGGGTGTCCAGCCTGGACGACCTGCGCGCCATCGCCACCCTCACCGAACACGGGGTGGAAGGCGCCATCGTCGGAAAGGCCCTCTACGCCGGGCGGTTCACGCTGCCGCAGGCGCTGGCCGCGGTGGCCGGGTAGGGCCGCGATGGACCTGGACGCGTTGGTGGCCAAGGCCTCGGCCATCCTCGACGACGCCACCGAGCCGTTCGTCGCCGGCCACCGCGCCGATTCGGCGGTGCAGAAGAAGGGCAACGACTTCGCCACCGACGTCGATCTGGCGATCGAGCGGCAGGTGGTCGGCGCGCTGGAGGAGACCACCGGGATCGGTGTGCACGGCGAGGAATACGGCGGGGCCGACGTCGACTCGGAATGGGTGTGGGTGCTCGATCCGGTGGACGGCACGTTCAACTACGCGGCCGGGTCGCCGATGGCCGGGATATTGCTGGGCCTGCTGCACCACGGCGATCCGGTGGCCGGGCTGACCTGGCTGCCGTTCGTGGACCAGCGCTACACGGCGGTGGTCGGCGGCCCCCTGATGAAAAACGGTGCGGCGCAACCGCCCCTGGCCCCCGTCGACCTGTCCGACGCGCTCGTCGGCGCCGGCTCGTTCAGCGCCGACGCGCGGGGCCGGTTCCCCGGGAGGTACCGGATCGCGGTGCTGGAGAACCTCAGCCGGGTCTCCTCGCGGTTGCGCATGCACGGTTCGACCGGCCTGGACCTGGCCTACGTGGCCGACGGCATCCTCGGCGCCTCGATCAGTTTCGGCGGGCACGTGTGGGATCACGCCGCCGGGGTCGCGCTGGTCCGGGCGGCCGGCGGCGTCGTCACCGACATCCACGGCGCACACTGGACGCCCGCGTCCGACTCCGCGCTGGCGGCGGGGCCCGCCGCGCACGCCGAGATACTCGAGTTGCTGCGCGGCACCGGCCGGCCGGAGGACTACTGACATGTCCGCCGCCAGTGGCCTTGCGGTGCGGGTGATCCCGTGCCTGGACGTCGACGCCGGCCGGGTGGTCAAGGGCGTCAACTTCGAAAACCTGCGCGACGCGGGCGATCCCGTCGAGCTCGCCGCGGCCTATGACGCCGAGGGCGCCGACGAGCTCACCTTTCTCGACGTGACCGCGTCGTCGTCCGAGCGATCGACCATGCTGGACGTCGTGCGGCGCACGGCCGAGCAGGTGTTCATCCCGCTGACCGTCGGCGGCGGGGTGCGCACGGTGGCCGACGTCGACGTGTTGCTGCGCGCCGGGGCCGACAAGGTCTCGATCAACACCGCCGCCATCGCCCGGCCCGACCTGCTCGAGGAAATGGCAAGGCAGTTCGGCTCGCAATGCATCGTGCTGTCCGTGGACGCCCGCACGGTGCCGCCCGACTCGCCGCCGACACCGTCGGGCTGGGAGGTCACCACCCACGGCGGGCGCCGTGGGACGGGGATCGACGCCGTCGAATGGGCCTCGCGCGGCGCCGATCTGGGGGTGGGCGAGATCCTGTTGAACTCGATGGACGCCGACGGCACCAAGGCCGGGTTCGATCTGCCGATGCTCAAAGCGGTGCGTTCGGCGGTCACGGTGCCGGTGATCGCGAGCGGCGGCGCAGGCGCCGTCGAGCACTTCGCACCCGCCGTCGCCGCGGGCGCCGATGCGGTGTTGGCGGCCAGCGTCTTTCACTTCCGTGAGTTGACCATCGGGCAGGTGAAGGCGGCCATGGCGGCGGAAGGGATCACCGTGCGATGACGCTCGACCCGCAGATCGCCGCGCGGCTGAAGCGCAACGCCGACGGCCTGTTCACCGCCGTGGTGCAGGAGCGCGGCACCGGTGACGTGCTGATGGTCGCCTGGATGGACGACGCCGCGCTGGAGCGGACGCTTAAAACCCGTGAGGCAACCTACTTTTCGCGGTCGCGCGGCCAGCAGTGGGTCAAGGGGGCGACGTCGGGGCACACCCAATACGTGCACGCGGTGCGACTGGACTGCGACGGCGATGCCGTGCTGCTGACGGTCGACCAGGTCGGCGGCGCCTGCCACACCGGCGACCACAGCTGCTTCGACGCCGACGTGCTGCTGCAACCCGAGGCCTAGCCCGGCACCGAGTCCAGCCCGTTGGTCGCGGCGATCGCGGCGCGGGCCCACTCGTGCCGCGCCACGGCGGGCTCGATGCGGCGGCGGATCAGTTCGACGTCGATGGCCGTCCTGTTGACCACCGCGTCCGGCACTCGAAACGAGAACGTCGACTCGCCGGTGGCGACGGCCAGGATTGCGTCGCTGTCGGTGAAACCGTTGGCGCGCATGGTGTCTTCGGCCCATCGGAAGGGTTTGCGGCCGCCGAAGTCGTTGACGTAGACCACCCAGAGCCGGGTGCCCCGACCGTCGTAGAGCTTGGTCAGCGCCCGGTTCACCGCGTCGGATTCGAGCGGGCCGAGCACGCCCGCCCGATCGGTGAGTTGCCCCGACAGCTTGAGCGTGGGGGCCGGAGTCGGCCCGCCCGCCGACGTCGCAGGGGGATTGGTGTTCGGCTGGTTGGCGTGGCCGCGAACCAGCAGGATGCCGACCACGGCGGCGATTCCGACCAGCGCGATGGCGATCAGCGCCGCCACCAGTGTCGTCGAGCCCGACCGGCCGCCCCGCCGCGGCGATGGCGCGGTTTCCATTGGTGCGGAAGGGGTTTCGGGCTCGGGGGCGCGGACATCCGGCGTTGACGCGATGACTTCGGTGGGCGCGGCGATCACTTCGGTGCGTCCCGCGCCGTCGAGGCGCCCGGCCAGCGCGGCGGCGAAATCCGTGCAGCTGGCGTACCGCTCGCTCGGGTGCTTGGCGAGGACCTTCGCGATGACCGGGTCGAGCGCGGCCAGGTCGGGCCGCGACTGGCTCAGGCGCGGCGGCGGCGCGGACAGGTGCTGGCTGATGACCACGGCGGGGTTGGAGTGGTGGAACGGCGCCGTGCCGGTCAGCAGGTTGTACGCGGTGCAGCCCAGCGCGTATTGGTCGGTGCTGGCGTCCAGCTCCGCGCCCTGCAATTGCTCGGGGGAGCAGTAGGCGGTGGTGCCCACCAACATGTTCGTCGCGGTGAGCCCGCTGATCTCGTCCAGCTCGCGGGCGATTCCGAAATCGGCGAGCAGGATCCGGCGCCTGCCCGCCTGCGGGGAGCCCAGCAGGATGTTGGCGGGCTTGACGTCACGGTGCAGCAGTCCGCGGGCGTGCGCGTAATCCAGCGCGTCGGCCACCGCGGAGACGATCTCGACGACGTGGGCCGCGGGCATGCCGGACGGATACTGCTCGCGCAGCAGCTGTGCTGCGTCGGTCCCCTCGACGTAGTCCATCGAAATCCACAGTTGCCCTTCGTATTCCCCGCGGTCGTGGATTCCGACGATGTGCTCGTTGTACAGGTTCGCGGCCAGATCGGCCTCGCGGTTGAAGCGCTGGCGGAATTCGTCGTTCTCGGTCAGCTCGCCGGGCAGGACCTTGAGCGCATCGCGGCGGGGCAGCCTCGGGTGCTGCGCCAGATACACCTGCCCCATGCCGCCGACCCCCAGGCGCCGCACGATCGTGTAACCGGCGAACACCTCTCCTTCGGCGAGGCCTTCGGTCGTCGGCATGTGAGCATGCTACTGAGGCCGCCGTTGCACGGGCCGGTAAATCGGGACCGTGATCGGGCGGGGAGAAGTCGACCGATCGGGTGCCTTCGATGAGAATGGCGGTCGATGTTGAGACGGGTGTCGTGGACCGCGGTCGTGCCGCTGCTTGCCGTCGCCGTGCTGGCCGTGATCTGGGGCGAGAAGCTGGGCCCGACGCTGGTCGCGCTGGCGGCGGCATTGCTCATCGGCGCCGTCCTGGCCGCCGTGCATCACGCGGAGGTGGTCGCGGCCCGGGTCGGGGAGCCGTTCGGCTCGCTGGTGCTCGCGGCGGCGGTGACGGTGATCGAGGTGGCGCTGATCGTCTCGCTGATGGCGTCCGGGGGCAACGAGGCCGCGACGCTGGCCAGGGACACCGTGTTCGCGGCGGCGATGATCACCACCAACGGCATCGCGGGGTTGTCGCTGCTGCTCGGCTCCCGGCGCTACGGCGTCACGCTGTTCAACGCCGAGGGCAGTGGCGCCGCGCTGGCCACGGTCACCACGCTGGCGACGCTGAGCCTGGTGCTGCCCGCGTTCACCACCAGCCAAGTGGGCAAGGAGTTCTCGCCGGGCCAGCTGGCGTTCGCGGCGGTCGCGTCGCTGCTGGTGTACCTGGTGTTCGTCTTCACCCAGACGGTGCGCCACCGCGACTTTTTCCTGCCGATCGCCCAGAAGGGCCAGCGCAAGCGGCTGTTCGAGGACGAGAGCCACGCCGAACCGCCGAGCCGCGGCGCCGCCCTGGGCAGCCTGGGGCTGCTGCTGGTGGCGCTCGTCGCGGTGGTGGGGCTGGCCGAGGAGGAATCGCCGGCCGTCGAGCGCGCGGTGACCGCGGTCGGGTTTCCGCAGTCCTTCGTCGGCGTGGTGATCGCCGCGCTGGTGCTGCTGCCGGAAACCCTGGCGGCGGCGCGCGCCGCGCGCCAGGGTCGCATCCAGACCAGCCTGAACCTGGCGTACGGCTCGGCGATGGCCAGCATCGGGCTCACCATCCCGGTGATCGCGCTGGCGTCCATCTGGCTCAAGGGGCCCCTGGTGCTCGGCCTGGGGCCCATCCAGCTGGTGCTGCTGGCGCTGACCGTCGTGATCAGCATGCTGACGGTCGTGCCCGGGCGCGCCACCCGGCTGCAGGGTGAGCTGCATCTGGTGCTGCTCGCCGCGTACGTGTTCCTGGCGATCAGCCCGTAGGCGCCGACCGGCCGCGCAGCGTCTCGAGCGCCTTGTCGGCGTGGGTGTCCATGCTGAATTCGCTGGAAATCACGTTGAGCACGGTGCGATCGGTGTCGATGACGAAGGTGGTGCGCTTGACCGGCAGCAGCTTGCCGAGCAGGCCGCGTTTGACGCCGAACTGCGTGGCGACGGTGCCCTCGGTGTCCGACAGCAGCGGGTAGTCGAACTTCTGCAGGTCGGCGAACTTGGCCTGCTTCTGCACCGGATCGGCGCTGATGCCCACCCGGTTGGCGCCCACGGCGGCGAATTCGGCGGCCAGGTCCCGGAAGTGGCAGGCCTCCTTCGTGCAGCCGGGCGTCATCGCGGCGGGGTAGAAGAACAGCACCACCGGCCCGCCGGAAAGCAGGTCGCTGAGCTTGCGGGGCGTTCCCGTCTGGTCGGGAAGTTCGAAGTCCGCGACGGTGTCACCAGTTTTCATGGGCGTCAGGCTACGCCCGGGCTGGGCAAATGCATCTGCGAGGATGGTTCGGTGCACGCCCACCTCGCCGCGACGACCTCACGAGAGGACTTCCGCCAGCTCGCCGCCGAGCATCGGGTGGTTCCGGTGACCCGCAAGGTGCTGGCCGACAGCGAGACGCCGCTGTCGGCCTACCGCAAGCTCGCCGCAAATCGCCCGGGCACGTTTCTGCTGGAATCCGCCGAGCACGGCCGATCCTGGTCGCGTTGGTCGTTCATCGGCGCCGGGGCGCCGTCGGCGCTGACCGTCCGCGACGGCGAAGCGGTCTGGCTCGGCGCGGTGCCGCAGGACGCGCCCACCGGCGGCGACCCGCTGCACGCGCTGCGGGCCACCCTGGAGCTGCTGGCCACCGCGGCGCTGCCCGGGCTGCCGCCGCTGTCGGGGGGCATGGTCGGGTTGTTCGCCTACGACATGGTGCGGCGCCTGGAGCGCCTGCCCGAGCTGGCCGTCGACGACCTGCACCTGCCGGACATGCTGCTGCTGCTCGCCACCGACGTGGCCGCCGTCGACCACCACGAGGGCACCATCACGCTGATCGCCAACGCGGTGAACTGGAACGGCACCGACGAGCGGGTCGACGAGGCCTACGACGACGCGGTCGCCCGCCTGGACGTGATGACCGCGGCGCTCGGCCAGCCGCTGCCGTCCACGGTCGGCACGTTCGACCGGCCCGAGCCGCGCTATCGCGCGCAGCGCAGCGTCGAGGAGTACGGCAAGATCGTCGACTACCTCGTCGAGCAGATCGCCGCAGGCGAGGCCTTCCAGGTGGTGCCGTCCCAGCGCTTCGAGATGGACACCGACGTCGACCCGATCGACGTGTACCGGATGCTGCGCGTCACCAACCCCAGCCCCTACATGTACCTGATGCATGTCCCGAACGGCGCTGGGGGAATCGACTTTTCGGTGGTCGGCTCCAGCCCGGAGGCGCTGGTCACCGTGCACGACGGCTGGGCGATGACGCATCCGATCGCCGGAACCCGGTGGCGCGGGCAGACCGACGAGGAGGACCAGCTGCTGGAGAAGGAGCTGCTGGCCGACGAGAAGGAACGGGCCGAGCACCTGATGCTGGTTGACTTGGGCCGCAACGACCTTGGCCGGGTCTGCGCGCCGGGCACCGTGCGCGTCGAGGACTACAGCCACATCGAGCGCTACAGCCACGTGATGCACCTGGTGTCGACGGTGACGGGGATGCTCGCCGAGGGCCGGACCGCCTTGGACGCCGTGACGGCCTGCTTCCCGGCCGGCACGCTGTCGGGCGCGCCGAAGGTGCGCGCCATGGAGCTGATCGAGGAGGTGGAGAAGACGCGCCGCGGCCTCTACGGCGGCGTGGTCGGCTACCTCGACTTCGCCGGCAACGCCGACTTCGCGATCGCCATCCGCACCGCGCTGATGCGCGACGGCACCGCCTATGTGCAGGCCGGCGGCGGGGTGGTGGCCGACTCCAACGGTCCGTACGAGTACACCGAGGCTTCCAACAAGGCGCGTGCCGTGCTCAACGCGATCGCCGCCGCCGAGACCCTGAACGCGCCCGACACCGGTCACCATGACTGACGCGCGGCCGAATCGGCGGGCCCGGCTGGCCGTCCGGGTGGCCCAGGTGTTGCTGGTGGCATCCGCGGCGGCGTTATGGGCGGCGTCGCGGCTGCCGTGGGTGGTGATCCGGTCGTTCGACGGGTTGGGTCCGCCGCGCGAGGTGACGCTGTCCGGTGCGGCCTGGTCGACGGCGCTGGTGCCGCTGGCGGTGCTCATGCTCGCGACGGCCGTGGCGGCGATCGCGGTGCGCGGCTGGCAGCTGCGGGTGCTGGCCGGGCTGCTGGCGCTGGCCAGCCTGGCGGTCGGATATCTCGGGGTCAGTTTGTGGGCGCTGCCCGACGTCGCGGTGCGCGGGGCGGATCTGGCGCACGTCGCGGTGATGTCGCTGGTCGGCAGCGAACGCCGGTACTGGGGCGCGGGCATCGCGGTGGCGGCCGCGGTGTGCACCCTGGTCGCGGCGGTGCTGCTGTTGCGGTCGGCCGGAGACTCCGGGTCGGCCCGGTTGAGCGCGGAAAAGTATGCGGCGCCGGCGACGCGCCGCTCGAATGTGCTACGCGACGGGGGCGACGGCGCGATGCTGGAGCAGCCGGAGACGCCGGAAATGTCGGAGCGGATGATCTGGGACGCGCTTGACGAGGGCGCCGACCCGACGGGGGACCCGACCGATCGCAAGTCGGACACCGAGGGTCGGTGACGGGCCGCGAGCCGAGTGCCGCTACCCTTCATTCACGTCGTCGCAATCGGCTACCAGATTGGCGATGGGTGACCGCGCGAAGGGAAGCAACAGGCATGAGTCCGGCTACCGTGCTTGACTCCATCCTCGAGGGAGTCCGGGCCGACGTCGCCGCGCGCGAAGCGCTCATCAGCCTGTCCGAAATCAAGGCCGCCGCCGCCGCGGCGCCGCCGCCGCGCGACGTGATGGCCGCCCTGCGCGAGCCGGGCATCGGTGTCATCGCCGAAGTCAAGCGGGCCAGCCCGTCCGCGGGTTCCCTGGCGACCATTGCCGATCCGGCGAAATTGGCTCGCGCGTACGAGGATGGCGGGGCCCGCATCATCAGCGTCCTGACCGAGGAGCGGCGGTTCCACGGATCGCTCGACGACCTCGACGCGGTTCGCGCCGCGGTCTCGATACCGGTGTTGCGCAAGGACTTTGTGGTCCAGCCGTATCAGATCCACGAGGCCCGCGCGCACGGCGCCGACATGTTGTTGCTGATCGTCGCCGCGCTGGACCAGTCGGCCCTGGTGTCGATGCTGGACCGCACCGAATCACTGGGCATGACGGCCCTTGTCGAGGTGCACACCGAGGAAGAGGCCGACCGGGCGCTGAAGGCCGGGGCCAACGTAATCGGTGTCAACGCGCGCGATCTCGCCACCTTGGAGGTGGACCGGGATTGCTTTGCGCGCATCGCTCCGGGCCTGCCCAGCAACGTGATCAGGATCGCCGAGTCCGGTGTCCGCGGCACCGGGGATCTGTTGGCCTACGCCGGCGCCGGCGCGGACGCGGTTCTGGTCGGCGAGGGTCTGGTCAAAAGCGGTGACCCGCGCGCCGCCGTCGCCGACCTGGTGACCGCGGGCACCCACCCGTCCTGTCCGAAACCCTCACGCTAGTCGTCGAGTCTTGAGCAGCACCGGCGCCGAAACGTTGAACCCCATGAGCCGTATCCGCGTAGAGCATTGGTGATGGTCAATCTGTCCCGCCCGGACCTTCCCCTTCCGAGTGCAGCCGTCGCCGAACCCACCCCCCATGAACCTGACCCGGGTGGTCATTTCGGCGTGTACGGCGGCCGTTACGTCGCGGAGGCGTTGATGGCGGTGATCGAAGAGGTCACCGCCGCCTACGAGAAGGAACGCATCAACCCCGATTTCCTGGACACCCTGGACGACCTGCAGGCCAACTACGCCGGCCGGCCGTCGCCGCTGTACGAGGCCACCCGGCTGTCCGAGCACGCCGGTTCGGCGCGCATCTTCCTCAAACGAGAAGACTTGAACCACACCGGTTCTCACAAGATCAACAACGTCCTCGGTCAGGCGTTGCTGGCCAAGCGGATGGGCAAGAACCGGGTCATCGCCGAGACGGGCGCCGGGCAGCACGGCGTCGCCACCGCCACCGCGTGCGCCCTGCTGGGGCTGGAATGCGTCATCTACATGGGCGCCGTCGACACCGCGCGTCAGGCGCTCAACGTGGCGCGGATGCGCCTGCTGGGCGCCGAGGTCGTGTCGGTGCAGAGCGGCTCGAAAACGCTCAAAGACGCCATCAACGAGGCGTTTCGTGACTGGGTGACCAACGCCGACAACACCTACTACTGCTTCGGCACCGCGGCGGGCCCGCACCCCTTTCCGGCGATGGTGCGCGATTTCCAGCGCATCATCGGCCTAGAGGCACGCGTGCAGATCCAGGCCCAGGCGGGCCGGTTGCCCGACGCGGTGGTGGCCTGCGTCGGCGGCGGATCCAACGCCATCGGCATCTTCCACCCGTTCATCGACGATCCGGGCGTGCGTCTGGTCGGCTTCGAGGCGGCCGGTGACGGGGTCGAAACCGGAAGGCACGCGGCGACTTTCGCCGGTGGTTCGCCCGGCGCGTTCCAGGGCTCGTTCTCGTACCTGCTGCAAGACGAGGACGGCCAGACCATCGAATCCCATTCCATCTCAGCGGGTCTGGACTATCCCGGGGTGGGGCCCGAGCACGCGTATCTCAAAGAGATCGGGCGCGCCGAGTATCGGCCGATCACCGACGCGGAGGCGATGGACGCGTTCGCGCTGCTGTGCCGCACCGAGGGCATCATCCCCGCCATCGAATCGGCACACGCGGTGGCCGGCGCGGTGCAGTTGGGCCTGGAGTTGGGGCGGGGCGCGATCATCGTGGTGAACCTCTCGGGGCGGGGGGACAAGGACGTCGAGACGGCCGCGAAATGGTTCGGCCTGATGGGGCCGGGCGAGCGGTGACCGTGGAACAAAAACATGCCAGCAGGCTCGGGCCGGTCTTCGAGGCGTGCCGCAACGACAATCGCGCGGCCCTGATCGGCTACCTGCCCACCGGTTACCCCGACGTGCCGACCTCGGTGGACGGGATGCGCGCCCTGGTGGAATCCGGTTGTGACCTCATCGAAGTCGGGGTGCCCTATTCGGATCCGGGCATGGACGGGCCGACCATCGCCCGCGCCACCGAGGCCGCGCTGCAAGGGGGGGTGCGGGTGCGGGACACGCTCGCCGCGGTCGAGGCGATCAGCGCGGCCGGCGGGCGCGCCGTGGTGATGACCTACTGGAATCCCGTGTTGCGTTATGGGGTCGACGCGTTCGCGCGGGATCTCGCGTCGGCCGGCGGAAACGGCCTGATCACCCCGGACCTCATCCCCGACGAAGCCGGACGGTGGCTGGCGGCAGCTGAGGAGCATCGGTTGGATCGCATTTTTCTGGTGGCGCCGTCGTCGACGCCGCAGCGCCTGGCGATGACGGTCGAGGCGTCGCGCGGATTCGTCTACGCTGCTTCCACGATGGGGGTAACCGGAGCGCGCGACGCCGTGTCGCACGCTGCGCCGGAATTGGTGCAGCGGGTCAAGGCGGTGTCGGACATACCGGTCGGCGTCGGCCTGGGGGTGCGGTCGCGGGAGCAGGCCGCCCAGATCGGCAGCTACGCCGACGGTGTCATCGTCGGTTCGGCGCTGGTGTCGGCGCTCGGAGACGGCGGGTTGCCCGCGTTGCGCGCGCTGACCGAAGAACTGGCCGCCGGTGTCCGGCAGCGGGCGGCGACCTGATGACGATGCCGCCGACGTACTTCCCCAGCCCGCCCCAGGGGGTGTGGCACCTCGGGCCGCTGCCCATCCGCGCCTACGCGTTGTTCATCATCATCGGCATCGTGGTGGCGCTGCTGATCGGCGACCGCCGGTGGGAGGCCCGCGGCGGCCAGCGCGGCGTCATCTATGACATCGCGTTGTGGGTCGTGCCGTTCGGGTTGGTGGGCGGCCGGCTGTATCACCTGGCCACCGACTGGCGAACGTACTGGGGCCCGGGCGGCGCCGGCATCGGTGCGGCCGTGCGCATTTGGGACGGCGGGCTGGGCATCTGGGGCGCGGTGGCGCTCGGTTGCGTGGGCGCGTGGATCGCTTGCCGGCGGCGCGGCATCCCGCTGCCCGCCTTCACCGACGCGGTGGCCCCCGGCCTCGTCCTGGCGCAGGCCATCGGCCGGCTGGGCAACTACTTCAACCAGGAGCTCTACGGCCGCGAAACCACGCTGCCGTGGGGGCTGGAGATCTTCTATCGCCGAGACCCCTCGGGGTACGTCGACCCGCACTCGTTGGACGGCGTCTCGACCGGGCAGGTGGCGCTCGTCGTGCAGCCGACGTTCCTTTACGAGTTGATCTGGAACGTACTGGTTTTCGCCATTCTGATCTACGCGGACCGGCGATTCACGCTCGGCCACGGGCGGCTGTTCGCGCTGTACGTGGCCAGCTACTGCATCGGGCGGTTCGGCGTCGAATTGCTGCGCGATGACACCGCCACGCACATCGCGGGCATCCGGATCAATTCGTTCACATCGACTTTCGTGTTCATCGGGGCCGTGGTGTACATCATGGTCGCGCCCAAGGGTCGAGAGGACCCCGAGAGCCTGCGTGGTAACGAGGAGGCCGCGGAGGAACCGGCGCGTGAGCTCGCGACGGTTGCCGCGGCCGGCACGTCGACCGCGACGGTTGCGGCGGCTGCCGACGACGATGACGGCGAGGCGGACGAGGCCGAAGGCGCCGAAGAACCCGAAGACGCCGACGAGCACGAGGCCGAAGAGCCCGAAGAGCCCGAAGTCGCCGGCGAAGACGCCGACGAGGACGAGGCCGAAGAGCCCGAAGCTGAAGAGCCCGAAGCTAAAGAGACTGCGGCGGAAGAGCCCGAGGCAGAAGCGGAAGAGGCGGACGAGGCCGAACCCGAAGGGCCCGGAGAGCCCGAAGCCGAGGCCGAAGAGCCCGACGAAGCCGAAGCCGAAACCGAAGAAGCCGAAGAAGCCGCAGAGCCCGAAGCCGACGAGCCCGAGCCCAAGCCGGCGCATGACTCCGCCGAACCCGCCGCGACCGCCGAGCCGTACAAGGCAACCCGCAGCCGCTGGCGGCTGCGCAGGAACCGGCCGTAGCACCGCTGGCGGCCGGCGCGGTCTGGCATGCTGAGAGCGTGACGCAAACGGATTCCGCCGGACAACCGGTGGAACAGCGGCGTCAGCGCCGATACATCGCCGCGGGTACCGCCGTGGTGCTGGGCGGCGCGCTCGGCTACGTCGGCCTGGTGGACCCGCACAACACGAATTCGGTGTATCCGCAGTGCCCCTTCAAATGGCTCACCGGCTGGAATTGCCCGTTCTGCGGTGGCCTGCGCATGACGCACGACCTGCTGCACGGCGACCTGATCGCCGCCGTCAACGACAACATCTTCCTGCTGGTCGGCATCCCGATGCTGGCCGGATGGCTGCTGGTGCGCCGGCGCCGCGGCCAACCGGCGCTGTCAACGCCGGCCTGGCTGGCGATGGCGGTCGCCGTCATCGCGTGGACGGTGCTGCGTAACCTGCCCGGCTTTCCGCTGTTTCCCGCGGTTTAGCGTGGCCGATCGCTCACCTGGCAACACCCCGTTCCGTCGGACCGCGGGGGGCCCACCCGACTATGCTGGTTCGGCGTGAGTAGACGCGGGAAGATCGTCTGCACCCTTGGCCCTGCGACGAATTCGGACGAGCTGATTCTGGCGCTGGTCGAGGCGGGAATGGACGTCGCCCGGTTGAACTTCAGTCATGGCGACTACTCCGACCACAAGGCCGCCTACGAGCGGGTGCGGGCCGCGTCCGACACCACCGGGCGCGCGGTCGGTGTGCTCGCCGATCTGCAGGGACCCAAGATCCGGCTGGGGCGATTCGCCACCGGTTCCACGTACTGGGCCGACGGCGAAACCGTGTGCATCACCGTCGCGGATTGCGAGGGCACGCACGACCGGGTGTCGACCACCTACAAGAGGCTGGCCGAGGATGCGGTCGTCGGTGACCGGGTGCTGGTCGATGACGGCAACGTCGGTCTGGTCGTCGATGCCATCGACGGCGACGACGTTTTCTGCACCGTCGTCGAGGGCGGCCCGGTCAGCAACAACAAGGGCATGTCGCTGCCCGGCATGAACGTGTCCGCACCGGCCTTGTCGGAGAAGGACATCGAGGATCTCACGTTCGCGCTCGACCTCGGGGTCGACCTGGTCGCGCTGTCCTTCGTGCGCTCGCCGTCGGACGTCGAGCTGGTCCATGAGGTGATGGACCGGGTCGGCCGGCGGGTGCCGGTGATCGCCAAGCTGGAGAAGCCGGAGGCCGTCGACAATCTGGAAGCGATCGTGCTCGCGTTCGACGCCATCATGGTGGCGCGCGGCGACCTGGGCGTCGAGCTGCCGCTCGAGGAGGTGCCGCTGGTGCAGAAGCGGGCCATCCAGATGGCCCGGGAGAACGCCAAACCCGTCATCGTGGCGACCCAGATGCTCGAGTCGATGATCGAGAATTCCCGGCCGACGCGCGCCGAGGCCTCCGACGTCGCCAACGCCGTGCTCGACGGCGCGGACGCGGTGATGCTGTCCGGGGAGACGTCGGTGGGCAAGTACCCGCTGGCGGCCGTCCGCACCATGTCGCGCATCATCTGCGCCGTCGAGGACAACTCCACCGCCGCCCCGCCGCTGACGCACGTGCCGCGCACCAAGCGCGGGGTGATCTCCTACGCCGCCCGCGACATCGGCGAGCGCCTCGACGCCAAGGCGCTGGTCGCCTTCACCCAATCCGGGGACACCGTCAAGCGGCTGGCGCGCCTGCACACCCCGTTGCCGCTGCTGGCCTTCACCGCCTGGCCCGAGGTGCGCAGCCAACTCGCCATGACCTGGGGCACCGAGACGTTCATCGTCCCGATGATGACCTCCACCGACGGCATGATTCGCCAGGTCGACAAGTCGTTGCTGGAACTCGGTCGCTACAAGCGCGGTGACCTGGTGGTGATCGTGGCCGGCGCGCCACCTGGCACAGTAGGGTCGACCAACCTCATCCACGTGCACCGGATCGGGGAAGACGACGTCTAGCCCGACGACGATGCGGTCCGTGTAGCGGACCGAGGAGGAGTCGGGCAATGAAGCTAGCCCGACCCGAAGGAGAGGCCGCGATCAGCACCAATTCTGATTTCGAGGAATTGCTGGCCATTCTCGACCTCAACCGGGTCGCCGACGACCGGTTCGTCGGGTCTCATCCCAGCAAGAACCCGATGCGGACATTCGGTGGTCAGCTGATGGCCCAATCGTTCGTGGCGAGCAGCCGCACGCTGGTTCGGGAGGACCTGCCGCCCAGCGCGCTGTCCGTGCACTTCATCAACGGCGGCGACACCGGCAAGGACCTCGAATTCCACGTCACCCGCCTGCGCGACGAGCGGCGCTTCGCCAATCGGCGCGTCGACGCCGTGCAGGACGGCATGCTGCTGTCGTCGGCGATGATCTCCTACATGGCGGGCGGCCGCGGCCTCGAACACGGCGTCGACCCGCCGCAGGTGGGGGAGCCCGAAACGCAGCCGCCGATCGGCGAGCTGCTGCGCGGTTACGAGGAAACCGTCCCGCACTTCGTCAACGCGCTGCAGCCGATCGAATGGCGCTACACCAACGACCCGGCCTGGGTGATGCGCGAGAAGGGCGATCGGCTCCCGCACAATCGCGTGTGGATGAAGGCCGGCGGCCCGCTGCCCGGTGACCCGGTCCTGCACACCGCCACCATGGTGTACTCCTCGGACACCACGGTGCTGGACTCCGTGATCACCACCCACGGGCTGTCCTGGGGGTTCGACCGCATCTTCGCCGCATCCGCCAACCATTCCGTCTGGTTTCACCGGCCGGTCAACTTCGACGACTGGGTGCTGTATTCGACGTCGTCGCCGGTGGCCGCGGACTCGCGCGGGCTGGGCACCGGTCACTTCTTCGATCGTTCCGGACAGCTGCTGGCGACGGTGGTGCAAGAAGGGGTGTTGAAATACTTTCCGCCGTCGGGCCGATAGACAGGGCGGAATACCCGCAGGACATCGGCGTGAATCGGGCCCGGCAGGGCCGGGATCGGGCGTAAGTTCGTAGCAGCCGGGTATTCGGTGCAGCGGCGGCAACCAGCCGCCCAGCTGGAGCGTCAGCGCATCGGGAGGTGAGTGTGAGCGGGCCGGTGGTCGACGTCTCAGCGAAGGCCCGCGCGCGCGAACGCGTGGTCGTCTCCGTCGATTCGCGGGCGGCCCGGCTGATCGGCGCGCTGGCCCTGTTGAGCGCCACCTGCTGGCTGGCCGAAATCCTGGTCCGCCACCACCACCAGCCGGCGTGGCACTACACCGATCGGTTGGCCTGGTCGCTGACGGTGCTGGTCGCGGTGGCGTGGATCGCCCGCGGCATTTTCCTCGGCCGTCCCGTGACGGCGTTGCACGCCGTCGCGGCGGCCCTGTTCGTGCTGGCGGGCGTCGGCCTGCACGTGCTGTCCTTCGACCTGCTTGGCGACCTGGTGATCGCCAGTTCGGGCATGGTGCTGATGTGGCCGACGTCGTCGCACCCGCGCCCCGAGGACCTGCCGCGGGTCTGGAAATTGATCCAGGCCACCAGGGACGACCCGCTCGCCCCGTTCACGATGCAGACCGGCAAGAGCTACCACTTCACCGCCGACGGCAACGCGGCGCTGGCCTACCGGACGCGCCTGGGCATCGCGGTGGTGAGCGGTGACCCGATCGGCGATGAGACGCGATTCCCCGAGCTGGTCGCCGACTTCGCCGCCATGTGCCACACCCACGGCTGGCGCATCGCGGTCGTCGGCTGCGGCGAGCGGCGGCTCGCCTTATGGAACGACACCGCGGTGATCGGGCAGTCGCTGCGCGCCGTGCCGATCGGGCGCGACGTGGTCGTCGACGTCACCCGGTTCGACATGGTGGGCCGCAAGTTCCGCAACCTGCGTCAGGCCGTCAAGCGTTCCCACAATTGCGGCGTCACCACGGAGATCGTCGCCGAACAGGAACTCGACGACAGGCGGCTCGCGGAGCTGACCGAGGTGGTGCGGTCGTCGAGCAAGGCGGCCCACGCCGACCGCGGCTTCCACATGAACCTGGACGGCGTGCTGGAGGGCCGGTTCCCGGGCATCCAGCTGATCATCGCCAGGGACGCCTCGGGCAAGGTGCAGGGATTTCACCGCTACGCGACGGCCGGCGGCGGCAGCGACATCACCCTCGACGTGCCGTGGCGCCGGCGCGGGGCGCCCAACGGCATCGACGAACGGCTCAGCATCGACATGATCATGGCCAGCAAAGAGAGTGGGGCACAACGGCTTTCGCTCGCATTCGCGGCCTTCCCGGAGATCTTCGACGAAAAGAACCGCAGCCGCCTGCAGCGGGTCTTTTATCGGCTGATCCACGTCCTCGACCCGTTGATCGCGCTCGAGTCGCTGTACCGGTACGTGCGCAAGTTCCACGCGCTGGATGCCCGGCGCTACGCGCTGGTCTCGATGACTCAGATCGTCCAGCTGTTGATCGTGCTGCTGTCGCTGGAGTTCATGCCGCGCCGGCGGCATCTCTGAGCGCATCGATGTGCAGCCGGCGACAGCCGATGTCGTCGGGCAAGTGATGAGTCGCCACCACCACGGTCCGATCGGCCGGCAACAAGGCGGCCGCCGGCCCCAGCAGCTCGCGCAGGATCGGTTCCGCGTCGGCGGCGTCCAGATGCTCGGTCGGCTCGTCGAGCAACACGATTCGGGCGGGTGAGAGCACGACCCGCGCCAGCAGCAGGCGCCGGCGCTGACCGCCCGAAAGCCCTTGTGCGCCACCGGTCAACACCGTCGACAGGCCGTCGGGCAAACCGGCGAGCCAGCCGCCCAGCCCGACGGCGTCCAGTGCGGCCGCTAACTCGTCGTCGGGGCAGTCGCCGCGGGCGACCAGCAGGTTGTCCCGGACGGTGGTGGCGAACAGGTGGGCGTCCTCGGCGAAAAAGCTGACGGCGCGGCGCAAGTCGTCCTCGTCGAACTCGGTCAGGTCGGTGCCGTCGAGCGTCACCCGCCCCTGCAGCGGCGGCAGCAGGCCGGCGAGGGTCATCAACAGCGTGGTCTTGCCGGATCCGCTGGGGCCGGTGACGGCCAGCCGCGAACCCGGCGGCAGGTCCAGCGTGACGCGGTTCGACCGGGCCGCGGCGTGGCCGGACCGGATGTCGGCGGACAGCACGGCGGCGGGCCCGGGCGGGGCCGCGGTGGGCTTTCCGGATTCCGGGGGGTCGGCCGCGGTCAGGTCGAGCAGCCGGCGCGCGGCGATGCGCGAGCGCGTCAGCTGGACCGCGGCGGCCGGCAAGGGGGTCATCGCCTCGAACGCGGACAGCGGCAACAACATCAGGACGGCCAGCGTGGTGGGCGCGACCGAGGGTGCCAAAGCGATCCCGGCCAGCACCGCGCCCAGCACGCTGGCCCCGATCGCGGCCGTCGGCACGGCTTCGGCGACGGCGGCCGGCCTCGCGGCCGCGTCGAGGGCCGCACCCCAGGCCCGTTGGCCGCGTTGAGATTCGGCGATCACGCGGGGCAGCAGCCCCGCGACGCGAAGCTCGGGCGCGTGTTCCAGAGCGATCATCGCCGAGGTGTCACGCTCGGAATGATGCTGCCGGGCAACGATTTCCTGCCTGGCCGCCGCCTTGGCGGCCAGCCGCGGGGCGACGACGCCCGCGATGAGCAGGCAGACCGCCAGCACCGCCGCGGCGGGCGGCGAGATCACCGCGACCACCGCGGTCGCCGCCAGCGCCAGCACCGCCGCGACCCCGATCGGCACCACGGCGCGCACCAACACGTTGGCCAGCTCTTCGACGTCGGAGCCCACCCTGGTGACCAGTTCGCCGCTGTGCAGCCGGACGGTGGCCGCCGCCGGTCCGTGGGCCAGCCGGTGATAGATCCCCGTGCGGGCGCTACCGGCCGCGCGCAGCGCGGCGTCGTGGGTCACCAATCGCTCGCAGTAGTGCAGCACGCCCCGCGAAATCGCGAACGCGCGCACCGCGACGGCCGCGATCGACAGGTCCAGCACGGGCGGCATCTGCCAGGCCCGCGTGATGAGCCAGGCCGACACGCCGGCCAGCGCCAGCGCGCTGCCCAGCGACAGCGCGCCCAGCGCGACCGCCGCCAGCATGCGGGGGAGCCGCGGACGCAGCAGCGGCAGGGCGGACAACAACGGATCAGACCGGGGCATAACGCGCCCCCCTGCCGGCGGCCACCTCCACCACCCGGTCACCGATGGCCAGCACCGGTGCGCGGTGCCCGACGACCACCACGGTGGCGCCGGAACGGGCGCGGTCCACGATGGCCCGCAGCACCCGTTCCTCGGCGCGGGCGTCCAGGTGCGCGGTGGGCTCGTCGAGCAACAGCACGGCCGCGGACGACCCGAGCGCCCGGGCCAGGCCGAGCCGCTGCCGCTGACCCAGCGACAGGCCGACGCCGCCGCGGCCGAGCGCGGTGTCCAGCCCGTCGGGCAGGTCGGCCAGCACCGCATCGAAATCGGATGCGGCGCAGGCGCTTTCGAGATCACTGAGGTCGCCGAAGAGTGCGAGGTTGTCTCGGACGGTGCCCGGGATCAGCGCCGGGCGTTGCGGCAGCCAGGACAGCTGGCGCCACCACGCGCCCGGCTCGAGATCGGCCACGTCGATGCCGCCCACCATGACCCGGCCCGATGACGGCGCGGTGATACCGATGATCGCCTGCACCGCCGTGCTTTTGCCGGCGCCGTTGCGCCCGGTCAGCACCGTCACCGAACCCGGCTCGATGAGCGCGGTGAGCCCGCACGGCGCGTCGCCGTCGCGCCCGGCCACGCCGAGCGCGTCGAGGCGGATCTCGGCGCCGCGGGCGGTCACCGTCCGATGTGGCGTCGTCGTTCGGGCCGGCTCGCCGATGAGCGCGAAGGCCCGGTCGGCGGCGGTCCTGCCGTCCTGCGCGGCATGGAATTCCACGCCGATCCGGCGCAACGGCCAATAGACATCGGGTGCCAGCAACAGCACCGTGAGGCCGGTCGCCAGCGTCATCTCGCCGAACACCAGCCGCAGCCCGATCCCCACCGCGATCAGCGCGACGCCGAGTGTCGCCAGCAATTCCAGCACCAGCGCCGACAGGAAGGCGATCCGCAGCGTCGCCATGGCCGAGCGGCGATGCGCCGCAGCGAGTTCGGCGATGCGGCGCTCCGGGCCGCGGCCGCGGCCCAGGGCCCGCAGCGTGGGGATCCCGGCGATGAGATCGAGCAGCCGCCCCTGCAGCGTCGTCATGGCGGCCAGGGCCGCCGCGGACCGGTCGGCCGTCGCCAGGCCGATCAGCACCATGAAGATCGGGATGAGCGGCAGGGTGATCGCCACGATGGCCGCCGACTTGAGGTCGTACACCGCGATCACGGCGACCGTCGCCGGGGTCAGGATCGCGGCGAGCAGCAACGTCGGCAGGTACCCGGTGAAGTAGGGCCGCAGGCCGTCGAGACCCCGGGTGACCACCACCGCGGCGGCATCCCGTTGGGCGGCGAGCTCACCGGGCTGGCGGGCGGTCACCGCCGTCAGCACCTGACCGGACAGGTCGGCGATGACGGCGCTGGCGCCCCGCTGGCCCAACCGCGCTTGCAGCCAGTGCGCGACCGTGCGAATGGTCCACAGCAGCACCAGAATCGACAACGGGCCGAGCCAGGCCCGCAGACCGGGCGCCCCGTGATCGCTCACCGCGCGGGCGACCACGCGCGCCAGCACGATCGCCGAGCCGATCGCGCAGCCGGAGATCACCACGCCGCAACAGACCGTGGCGCTCAGGTAGCGGCGCAAGGCCGTCGATGCCCGCCAGAGCCGCGGGTCCACGGGGCCCCGCGCTCGCGAGCCGGGTGCGCTCAGGACGGGCGCCTCGCCAGCCCGATGGACGGCGGTATCCGATCCGCGGAAATCCGTTGCCGGAACACCCAATACGACCATGCCTGGTAGACCACCGTCAGCGGGGCCATGAACGCGGTCACCCACGTCATCACCTTGAGGGTGTACGGCGTCGACGAGGCGTTGTAGATCGTCAGGCTCCATTGCTTGTTCAGCGTGGAGGGCACCAGGTTGGGGTAGAGCGCGCCGAACAACAGGATCACCACCGCCACAACGACCATCGCGGTGCTCGCAAACGCCCAGCCGTCGGAGGCGCGCCGCCACACCACCAGCACGGCGGTCAGCTGCGCCACCACCGCGACCGCCAGCACCAGCCAGGTCCACTGCTTGCCGTAGGCCAGCTGCGTCCAGATCCCGAATCCCGCCACCAGTGCGGTCGCCGGGACCGACAGCCACACCGCCAGCCGGTGGGCGTCGTCGCGGATGGAGCCGGAGGTCTTCAGCGAGATGAACACCGCGCCGTAGAACAGAAACAGCCCGGCCGTCGCCAAGCCGCCCAACAGGGTGTAGGCGTTGAGCACGTCGGTGACCGACAGGTGGACGTGGCCGGTCGCGTCCACGGGGAGGCCGCGGACCAGGATGGCGAACGCCACGCCCCACAGGATAGCGGGCAGCCAGGAACCGGCGGCGATGCCGAAATCGGCCCAGCCCCGCCACTTCGTGTCGTCGACCTTGCCGCGCCACTCGATCGCCACCGCGCGCAAGATCATGCCGAACAGGATGGCCAGCAGCGGAAGATACAGCGTGGAGAACACCGTGGCGTACCAGCCGGGGAACGCGGCGAACATCGCTGCGCCGCCGACGATCAGCCACACCTCGTTGCCGTCCCACACCGGACCGATCGTGTTGAGCGCCGTGCGCCGGATGGGTTCGGCCTCGCCGACGCCGACCCGGGCGAGCGGTTCCATCAGCATGCCCACGCCGAAGTCGAAGCCCTCCAGGACGAAGAAACCGAGGAACAGCAACCCGATGATGCCGAACCACAACTGCTGCAGTCCCATCGGTCAGCTCCTTTCCGTGCTCGGGCCTAGTAGGCGAACGAAAGCGGCGCCACCTCGTCGTCGCCGGGTGCCGGCGCGGGGGCCGGTTCGGCGTCGTGTTCCCGCGGGCCCTCGGTGATGTACCGCTTGAGCAACCAGAACCACAGGACCGCGAGCACCGCGTAGACGAGGGTGAAGGTGACCAGCGAGGTGATGACCATGCCGGGAGCCAGGTGTGAGACGGCCTCCCGGACGGTGAACCGAACCTGTTGGTCCCCGGTCGGATTCGGCGCGACGATCCATGGCTGCCTGCCCATCTCGGTGAACACCCACCCGGAGATGTTCGCCAGGAACGGCGTGGGAATGGTCACCAGCGCCAGCCACGACAGCCATCGCTGGTTGGGCACCCGGCCGCCGCGGGTGAGCCACAGCGCCGCCAGCGCGAACAACACCGGGACGGCGAGGAACCCGATCATCGCGCGGAACGACCAGTAGGTGACGAACAGGTTGGGCCGGTAGTCATTTGGGCCGAACCGACCCTCGAAGTCCTGCTGGATGTTCCGGACGCCCTGCAGCGTCACGTCGCTGGTCCGGCCCTCGGCGAGGAACGGCAACACGTAGGGCACCTCGATCACGCGGGTGATGCTGTCGCAGTTGTTGTGCGTGCCGACGGTGAGGATGGAGAAGTCCGGATCGGTTGCGGTGCTGCACAACGACTCCGCCGACGCCATCTTCATCGGTTGCTGCACGAACATCAGCTTGCCCTGGCGGTCGCCGGTGAAGAACAGGCCGGCCGCGGCGAGCAGCACCACCCAGCAGCCGAGGATCGCCGCCGGGCGGAACATGGTCCGCGCATCCGATTCACCGGCAGGGGTCGCCGTCGCCGGGCGCCGTGACCGGACCAGGAACCACGCGCTGACCGCCGCGACGAACGTCCCGGCGGTCAGCAGCGCGCCGGTGACGGTGTGCGTAAACGCCCACCGCGCAGTGTTATTGCCAAGCAGCGCGGTGATGCTGTCCAGCTCGGCGCGATGCGTCGCCGGGTTGTAGTGCGCGCCGACCGGGTGCTGCATGAACGAGTTCGCCACGATGATGAAGAAGGCGGACACGTTCACACCGATCGCGACGATCCAGATGCAGGCGAGGTGGATCAGCTTCGGCAGCCGGCCCCACCCGAAGATCCACAACCCGATGAACGTCGACTCGAAGAAGAAGGCGAACAGGCCTTCCATCGCCAGCGGCGCGCCGAAGATGTCGCCGACGAACCGCGAATACTCGCTCCAGTTCATCCCGAACTGGAATTCCTGGACGATCCCCGTCGCCACGCCGATGGCGAAGTTGATCAGGAACACCTTGCCGAAGAACTTCGTGAGGCGGTACCACGCGGTGTTGCCGGTGGCCACCCACACCGTCTGCATGACGGCCAGCAGCGGCGCCAAACCGATGGTGAGCGGCACGAAGATGAAGTGGTAGACGGTAGTGATACCGAACTGCCACCGCGAAATATCGACGACATTCATCTGCCATCTCCCGAAACTGCGTAGCCGTACGCACGGCTACTACGAAGTGTAGTAGAAGTGCCGGGGCCGGCGCTACCGGTCGCCCCTCAACCGGTCAGCGTCTGCGAAGCCTTGCGGATGCCGAAGGAGGAGATGATCTCGAAAATGCCGATCACCACGAACCACACGCCGACCACGAGCGCCAGCGTCACAATCGATTCCAGAGGCGAAGCGAGGACCACGATGCCGGCGAGCAGACTGATCACGCCGATGAAAATCGTCCAGCCCCGGCCGGGTAGGAGCGGGTCCTGGATGGCCGAGATCGTCGTGCCGACGCCGCGGAAGATGAACCCGATGCCAATCCAGATGGCCAGCAACAGGATTGCGTAGCCCTGACCGAAATGGCGAAACGCCAACAGCGCCAGGATGAGTGAGGCGGCACCGCTGATGAACAACAGGATCCGGCTGCCCGCCGAGACATGCAGGCTGAAGGCGAAGAACACCTGTGCGGCGCCGGTGATCAGCAGGTAGACGCCGAAGGCGGTCGCGGCCACGACGATGGATATTCCGGGCCACGCCAGCACCAGGACGCCGAGGGCCAGCGACAGAATTCCCGACAACAGGGCCGATTTCCACAGGTGCGGCAACAGACTTGGAGCGGGGGGAGGTCCAGGTGTGGTTTGCATGGCCGCAGTGTGACACAAACGCCGCCCCCGGTATAGGGCACTTGGGTTATACGTTGGCGGTGCGCGAATCCGCGGCCAGCAGATCGGTGGTCACGTCGGTGGTTTCGCTGGGCGCCTTGCGCCCGATCAGGTACCAGGTGCGCATCAGGCCTTTGCCTTTGACGTCGATGTGGCCGCGCTCCTGCAGCACGAACTCGTCCCGCAGGCGCTCGTACATGGCCTCGGGCACCTGAATTCGGCCCGCCGAGTCGGTGGATTCCATCCGGGACGCGACGTTGACCGCGTCGCCCCACACGTCATAGAAGAAGCGGCGGGACCCCACGACACCGGCGACCACCGGCCCGCACGCCATCCCCACCCGCAGCGGAACCGGGTTGCCGTGCGGATCCTGAAGTCCGGCCACAACATTGGCCATGTCGAGCGCGAAGTCCGCGAGCGCCTGGGCATGGTCGGGCCGGGGGCGGGGAACGCCGCTGACCACCATGTAGGAATCGCCGCTGACTTTGATCTTCTCGAGCCCGTGCTTGTCGACGAGCGCGTCGAAGGCGCTGTAGAGGTGGTCGAGGAAGCGCACCAGCTCCGCCGGTGCCGTGCCGCTGGCCCGCTCGGTGAAGCCGACGATGTCGGCGAACAACACGGAGGCTTCGTCGTACTTGTCGGCGATGATGCCGCGGCCGGGCTCCTTGAGCCGCTCGGCGATGCTGGCCGGCAACATGTTGGCCAGCAGCGCCTCCGAGCGCTCGTACTGCGCCTCCATCACGGCCTCGGCGCGCGCGGTGTCGCGCAGGGCGAACCACACGGTGACGACGACCATCACCACGCTGGACACCGTCGTGACGACGAACCCGGCCGCCTGGACCCAGGCCGGCTGCAGCCCGGTGTCGCGGGGGATCAGGAACTCGACGGCGATGATCAGGCCGGCGGCGACCGCGGCGAGCGCGGACGCCAACACGATGTGTTCGATTCCCAGCAGCAGCACGACGATGCACGCGCCCACCAGGAAGAAGAACTCGGCCCCCGAACCGGTGCCGACGTCGACACAGCTGGCAAACACCGACACGTAGGCCGCGCCCAGGAAGGTAAGCGGCGCAACCAGTTCGCCGAACCGCTGCAGCCACGGGACCATCGCGAAGACCATGGCGCCGAGGACGTTGATCGAACTGACCTGCCACAGCCACGTGCCGCTGAGGATCTGCACCAGCACGAAGCTCACGCTCACCATGACGGCGAGCCACGCGGTGATGGTCAGGATCCGGGCCCGGCGGGCGGCGCTGGCCGCGTAGTGCTGATTGCGGTCGCGCGTCTGCGCCCGCACCGCTGCCACGCAGTCGGGGCGGCTCGTTGAGCCATCTGCCACCGGTGGGGCGCCGCACTTCTTAGCCGCCACGCTGACAGCGTAACGCTGACCTCGGTGTTTGTCGGCCCCTGGACCGAGGAAACGCGGCCGCGGCGCCGGGGCGGAGGCCGCTTTGGCGCCCGGCCGTATCGGGTGCAAAAAAATTCCCAAAAAAAATTTGCGTTTGGGGGGTTTCAAAATTTGTCCGAAGTGTTATTAAACATATGTCGGGCTGTGAAGTGGGTCACGTGTTCCTCTAACCAAAGGGGCGCATCATGGGGATTCTCAGCAGGAAGATCGGGCTCGTGCTGGTCCTGGCGGGAATTGCGATGGCGACCCCCGCGTGCGGGGTGGGATGTGGCGGCGCGGCCTCGTTGTTGCGAGTGGCAACCGACTCCATGCAGAGTGATCCGATGCAGGTCAACGTGGTGCACTCCGAAGAACAGGTGTGCATCAGCCGCTGACGAGGCGGCTCGCCTGGGCCCCTGGGAAAGGGCCCGCGGCGACGGTCGAGTCCCGGATCTTTTGCCCGCGGGGTGGGGTCGGTCGCCAATAAATTCGGCCCGTGCGTGCCGCCGTCGCGAAATAAATTGAATTCATAGCGCGCGCCGAATTTCGCGCCTAGTGGTAAATGCGCGGAGTATTCAAATTCGCGGAAGTCCATACCTTTGGCACGCATTTGGCGGTATTTACCGCATCCACGCTTTGGCGTGGCTGGAGAGCCGGGACTTGAGTACCGGAAAGCGGCCGGCTAGCCACGAGCCGGTTTGCCGGGTGCGGGGGCGGGGAGGCGCCGATTGCGAACGAGCGGCGAGTGCCGTGGTGGTGCCCTCGGTGAGATTCGAACTCACACTGGACGGGTTTTGAATCCGTTTCCTCTGCCAGTTGGGATACGAGGGCTGGCCGGCCTCCTACCTTAGAGGCAGCCTCCCACCATAGAGGATCGGGCGCGGGCGGCCGCCTGACCGCCCCCGAGGTCGCTGGTTCGAGGCGTTCACGACACAATGTCCGTCATGACAGGCCCCACGACCGACACCGACGCCGCCGTGCCGCGCCGGGTCCTGATCGCGGAAGACGAAGCGCTCATCCGAATGGACCTCGCCGAGATGCTGCGAGAGGAGGGTTACGAGATCGTCGGGGAGGCCGGCGACGGGCAGGAAGCCGTCGAGCTGGCCGAGCAGCATCAACCCGACCTGGTGATCATGGACGTGAAGATGCCGCGGCGCGACGGGATCGACGCGGCATCGGAGATCGCCAGCAAGCGCATCGCGCCGATCGTCGTGTTGACCGCGTTCAGCCAGCGCGACTTGGTCGAGCGCGCCCGCGACGCCGGGGCGATGGCCTACCTGGTGAAGCCGTTCACGATCAGCGACCTGATTCCGGCTATCGAGTTGGCGGTCAGCCGGTTCAGCGAGATCACCGAGCTGGAACGCGAAGTGGCCACGCTGTCCGACCGGCTGGAGACCCGCAAGCTCGTCGAGCGCGCCAAGGGCCTGCTGCAGACCAAGCAGGGCATGACCGAACCCGAGGCGTTCAAGTGGATTCAGCGCGCCGCGATGGACCGGCGGACCACGATGAAGCGGGTCGCCGAGGTCGTGCTGGAAACCCTCGGCTCCGAGGACGAGTAGCTTTTCGACCCGCCGAGTGTGCGCTCAGGGCCTCGAGCGTGCGTCCAGGGCGCCAGAAGCGCAGGATTCGCGCCCTGAGCGCACGCGCAAAGCCGCCATCGCACACTGGATTTCGTAAACCGCGTTGCGACGTGCCGCGCTGACCGTCGACCCGGCGGCCGCTTACAGCTAGCGCGCCACGATCACCGACGAGCCGTGACCGAACAGGCCCTGATTGGCGGTGACGCCGACCGTGGCGTTCTCCACCTGCCGGCCGGTGGCCTGCCCGCGCAGCTGCCAGGTGAGCTCGCAGACCTGCGCGATGGCCTGCGCGGGAATGGCCTCCCCGAAGCACGCCAGCCCGCCCGAGGGGTTGACCGGGACCTTGCCGCCGATGGTGGTCGCCCCGCTGCGCAGCAGCGCCTCGGCCTCACCCTTGGGGCACAGCCCAAGGTGCTCGTACCAGTCGAGCTCCAGCGCGGTGGACAGGTCGTACACCTCGGCCAGGCTGACGTCCTCGGGCCCGATGCCCGCCTCGGCGTAGGCCGCGTCGAGGATCTGATCCTTGAACACCCGGTCGGGTGCGGGCACCGCGGCGGTGGAATCCGTTGCGATGTCGGGCAATTCGGGTAGGTGCTGGGGGTAGCGGGGGGTGACCGTGCTGACCGCGCGCACCGACGGGACGCCGTCGAGCGAGCCGAGGTGCTTGCGGGCGAACTCGGCGCTGGCCACGATCAGGGCCGCCGCGCCGTCGGAGGTGGCGCAGATGTCGAGCTGGCGCAGCGGGTCGGCCACCACCGGGCTGGCGAACACGTCGTCGGCCGAGGCCTCCTTGCGGTAGCGGGCATTCGGGTTCTGCAGCCCGTGCCGGGAGTTCTTCACCTTCACCTGGGCGAAATCGTCGGGCGTCGCGCCGTAGAGGTCCATCCGGCGGCGCGCCAGCAGCGCGAAGTACACCGGGTTCATCGCGCCGATCAGGTGGAACCGCTGCCAGTCGGGGTCGTTCTTGCGTTCCCCGCCGACGGGGGCGAACGCGCCCTTGGGCGTGGTGTCGGCGCCGATCACCAGCGCGACGTCGCAGAACCCGGCCAGGATCTGGGCGCGTGCGCTCTGCAGCGCCTGCGACCCGCTGGCGCACGCCGCGTAGCTCGAGCTGACCGGCACGCCGTTCCAGCCCAGCTTCTGGGCGAACGTCGACCCGGCGATGAAGCCCGGGTAGCCGTTGCGGATGGTGTCGGCCCCGGCGACCAGCTGGATCTGCCGCCAGTCCAGGCCGGCCTCGGCCAGGGCGGCACGGGCGGCCACTACGCCGTACTCGGTGAAGTCGCGGCCCCACTTGCCCCATGGGTGCATGCCGGCGCCCAGGATGTAGAGCGGTTCGGGAGTCATGGCGCAACCTTCCAAGCGTGCACGATCCGCTCCACGCCGTCGTCGTCAACGAACAGCGGCATCGTGGTCAGCTCCATCTCCATGCCGACCTTCAGGTCGGCGGCCAGGGTGCCCTCAACCACCTTGCCCAGCACGATGAGTCCCTCGTCGGCGAGCTCGACGGCGGCAATCGCGAACGGCTCGAACGGATCCGGGGCGGGATAGGGCGCCGGCGGCGGGTACCGGTTTTCGGTGTAGCTCCACAGCGTCCCGCGGGTCGACAACGCGACGGCCTCCAGTGTGTCGCTGGCGCAGCCCGGGTTGGGGCAGTTGTTCTCCCGCGGCGGGAACACGTAGGTGCCGCACTCGGGGCACTTCCCGCCGATCAGGTGGGGGCGACCGGCGCCCTCAGTAGTCGAGTCGGTGGCGAACCATCCGTCGATCGCGGGTTGTTGGCTGGTGACCTCTGGCACTCGGCCAGACTACCCAGCGCCAATCCAAAACTGAAACGTGTTGCAGTTCTGCGGCAGCCTCGGGCTCGTCGGTCGGGGTGCCTAGAGTGATAGCCGTGCCCGCTCCGCCCGCTCAGCAGACCGACGAAAACACCAAGCCGACACTGATGTTGCTCGACGGCAATTCGCTGGCGTTTCGGGCGTTCTACGCGCTGCCCGCAGAGAACTTCAAGACCCGCGGCGGCCTGACCACCAACGCGGTGTACGGCTTCACCGCGATGCTGATCAACCTGTTGCGCGACGAGGCCCCGACGCACGTCGCCGCGGCGTTCGACGTGTCCCGGCAGACCTTTCGCTCCGAGCGGTACCCGGAGTACAAGGCGAACCGCTCGTCGACGCCCGACGAGTTTCACGGCCAGATCGACATCACCAAGGAAGTGCTGAACGCGCTGGGCATCACGGTGCTGGCCGAGCCCGGCTTCGAGGCCGACGACCTCATCGCGACGCTGGCCACCCAGGCCGAGAACGAGGGCTACCGCGTGCTGGTGGTCACCGGGGACCGGGACTCGCTGCAGTTGGTCAGCGACGACGTGACGGTGCTCTACCCCCGCAAGGGCGTCAGCGAACTCACCCGGTTCACGCCCGAGGCCGTCGTCGAGAAGTACGGGCTGACCCCCACGCAGTACCCCGACTTCGCCGCCCTGCGTGGCGATCCCAGCGACAACCTGCCCGGCATCCCGGGCGTGGGGGAGAAGACCGCGTCCAAGTGGATCGCCGAATACGGCTCGCTGCAGGGGCTGGTGGACAACGTCGAGTCGGTGCGCGGCAAGGTCGGCGACGCGCTGCGGGCCAACCTGGCCGGCGTGATCCGCAACCGCGAGCTCACCGACCTCGTCAAGGACGTGCCGCTGGCGCAGACCCCGGACACGCTGCGCATGCTGCCGTGGGATCGCGACCACATCCACCGGCTGTTCGACGACCTGGAATTCCGGGTGCTGCGCGACCGGCTGTTCGACACGCTGGCCGCGGTCGAGCCCGAGGTCGACGCGGGCTTCGACGTGCGCGGCAGCGCGCTGCAGCCGGGCGAGCTGGCCGTGTGGTTGGCCGAGCACAGCTCGGGCAAGCGCTTCGGCCTGGCCGTCGTCGGCACCCACCTGGCGTACGACGCCGACGCCACCGCACTGGCCATCGTCTCGGCCGACGGTGAGGGCCGCTACATCGACACCTCCGCGCTGGATCCCGACGACGAGGCCGCGCTGGCGTCCTGGCTGGCCGACCCGGGCCCGCCCAAGGCGCTGCACGAGGCCAAGCTGGCGATGCACGACCTGGCCGGCCGCGGCTGGACCCTGGCCGGCGTCAGCTCCGACACCGCGCTGGCCGCCTACCTGGTGCGGCCCGGGCAGCGCAGCTTCTCGCTCGAGGACCTTTCGCTGCGCTACCTGCGCCGCGAACTGCGCGCGGAAACTGCTGAGCAGCAACAACTTTCGCTGCTCGACGACACGGAGGGCACCGACGACCAGGCGGTGCAGACCCTGATCCTGCGGGCCGTGGCGGTGCTGGACCTGGCCGACGCGCTCGACGAGGAGCTGGCCCGCATCAACTCCACGTCGCTGTTGGGCGGCATGGAGCTGCCCGTGCAGCGGGTGCTCGCCGGTATGGAACACACCGGCATCGCAGTCGATTTGGATCTGCTCGGCGAGCTGCAAAGCGATTTCGCCCACCAGATCCGGGACGCGGCCGAGGCGGCCTACGCGGTGATCGGCAAGCAGATCAACCTGGGCTCGCCCAAGCAGTTGCAGACGGTGCTCTTCGACGAGCTGGAGATGCCGAAGACCAAGCGCACCAAGACCGGCTACACCACCGACGCCGACGCCTTGCAGTCGCTGTACGACAAGACCGGCCACCCGTTCCTGCAACACCTGCTCGCCCACCGCGACGTCACCCGGCTCAAGGTGACCGTCGACGGGCTGCTGAACTCGGTGGCCTCCGACGGGCGCATCCACACCACGTTCAACCAGACCATCGCGGCCACCGGCCGGCTGTCGTCAACGGAGCCGAACCTGCAGAACATCCCGATCCGCACCGAGGCGGGCCGGCGGATCCGGGATGCCTTCGTGGTCGGCGACGGCTATGCCGAGCTGATGACCGCCGACTACAGCCAGATCGAGATGCGGATCATGGCCCACCTGTCCCGCGACGAGGGCCTGATCGAGGCCTTCAACACGGGGGAGGACCTGCATTCGTTCGTCGCCTCGCGGGCGTTCGGCGTGCCGATCGAGGAGGTCACCGCCGAGCTGCGCCGCCGCGTCAAGGCGATGTCGTACGGCCTGGCCTACGGGTTGAGCGCCTATGGGCTCTCGCAGCAGCTCAAGATCTCCACCGAGGAGGCCAAGGAGCAGATGGATGCGTACTTCGCCCGGTTCGGCGGGGTGCGCGACTACCTGATGAACATCGTCGAGCAGGCCCGCAAGGACGGCTACACCTCCACGGTGCTGGGCCGCCGCCGCTACCTGCCCGAGCTGGACAGCAGCAACCGCCAGGTGCGCGAGGCCGCCGAGCGGGCGGCGCTCAACGCCCCCATCCAGGGCAGCGCCGCCGACATCATCAAGGTCGCGATGATCGAGGTCGACAAGGCGATCGCCGAGGCGGGGCTGAAATCCCGCATGCTGCTGCAGGTGCACGACGAACTCCTGTTCGAAATCGCGCCCGGCGAGCGGGACCAGCTCGAGGCGCTGGCGCGGGAGAAGATGGGCGGCGCCTACCCGCTCGACGTGCCACTCGAGGTCTCCGTCGGTTACGGCCGCTCCTGGGACTCCGCGGCGCACTAGCGCGGCGACCCGGACGGTGCCGCGCCCCACGGCCCGCGGGGTAGCGTTGGGGGCGGAAAATCGGCCCGAAATTCGCCCTGGCGTTACTTTCGCGTCAGCAGGTGGCGGCCGAGTTTGGCCAGCGTGTACGCAGTCGAGTAGCCTCAATAGGTAAATCCCAATTTTGTCCCTACGACCCAACCTGTCCGGAGCAACCCACCACATGCCGAGTCCCACCGTCACCTCGCCCCAAGTAGCCGTCAACGACATCGGTTCCAGCGAGGACTTTCTTGCCGCAATAGACAAAACGATCAAGTACTTCAACGATGGCGACATCGTGGAGGGGACGATCGTCAAAGTGGACCGGGACGAGGTGCTCCTCGACATCGGCTACAAGACCGAAGGGGTCATCCCCGCCCGCGAGCTCTCCATCAAGCACGATGTCGACCCCAGCGAGGTCGTTTCCGTCGGCGATGAGGTCGAGGCCCTGGTTCTCACCAAGGAGGACAAAGAGGGCCGGCTGATCCTGTCCAAGAAGCGCGCGCAGTACGAGCGCGCCTGGGGCACCATCGAGGCGCTCAAGGAGAAGGACGAGGCCGTCAAGGGCACCGTCATCGAGGTGGTCAAGGGTGGCCTGATCCTCGACATCGGCCTGCGTGGCTTCCTGCCCGCGTCGCTCGTGGAGATGCGGCGCGTCCGCGATCTGCAGCCGTACATCGGCAAGGAGATCGAGGCCAAGATCATCGAGCTGGACAAGAACCGCAACAACGTGGTGCTGTCGCGGCGCGCGTGGCTCGAGCAGACCCAGTCCGAGGTGCGCAGCGAGTTCCTCAACCAGCTGCAGAAGGGCGCCATCCGCAAGGGTGTGGTGTCCTCGATCGTCAACTTCGGCGCGTTCGTCGACCTTGGCGGCGTTGACGGTCTGGTGCACGTCTCCGAGCTGTCTTGGAAGCACATCGACCACCCGTCGGAGGTCGTTCAGGTCGGCGACGAGGTCACCGTCGAGGTGCTCGACGTCGACATGGACCGCGAGCGGGTGTCGTTGTCGCTCAAGGCGACTCAGGAAGACCCGTGGCGGCACTTCGCCCGCACGCACGCCATCGGCCAGATCGTGCCCGGCAAGGTCACCAAGCTGGTGCCGTTCGGCGCGTTCGTCCGCGTCGAGGAGGGCATCGAGGGCCTGGTGCACATCTCCGAGCTCGCCGAGCGCCACGTCGAGGTGCCCGACCAGGTGGTCGCCGTCGGCGACGACGCCATGGTCAAGGTCATCGACATCGACCTGGAGCGCCGCCGGATCTCGTTGTCGCTCAAGCAGGCCAACGAGGACTACACCGAGGAGTTCGACCCGGCGAAGTACGGCATGGCCGACAGCTACGACGAGCAGGGCAACTACATCTTCCCCGAGGGCTTCGACGCCGAGACCAACGAATGGCTCGAAGGTTTCGACGCCCAGCGCGCCGAGTGGGAGGCCCGGTACGCCGAGGCCGAGCGCCGGCACAAGATGCACACCGCGCAGATGGAGAAGTTCGCCGCGGCCGAGGCGGCCGGGCACGGCGCCGAGCAGTCGTCGGCCAACGGCGGTGCGCGCGAGGAGAAGGCGGCCGGCGGGTCGCTGGCCAGCGACGCCCAGTTGGCCGCTCTGCGGGAGAAGCTCGCCGGCAACGCGTAATAGCGTTCAGGCATGCTGCGTATCGGGTTGACCGGCGGCATCGGCGCCGGCAAGTCGGCCCTGTCGGCCACCTTCGCCAAATGCGGGGCCGTCATCGTCGACGGCGACGTGATCTCGCGCGAGGTGGTCCAGCCGGGCACCGAGGGCCTGAAGGCGCTCGTGGCGGCGTTCGGCGACGACATCCTGCTGCCCGACGGGTCACTGGACCGTCCCGCCTTGGCGGCCAAGGCCTTTGCCGACGACGAGGCGCGGCAGCGGCTGAACGGCATCGTGCACCCGCTGGTCGGCAAGCGCCGCGCCGAGATCATCGCCTCGGTGCCAGAGGATTCGGTTGTCGTCGAGGACATTCCGCTGCTGGTGGAATCCGGGATGGCGCCGCTGTTCCCGCTCGTGGTCATCGTGTACGCCGACGTCGAGGTGCGGCTGCGGCGGCTCATCGAGCAGCGCGGCATGCCCGAATCCGACGCCCGCGCCCGGATCGCCGCGCAGGCCAGCGACGAGCAGCGCCGTGCCGTCGCCGACATCTGGGTGGACAACTCCGGCAGCCCGGACGACCTGGTGCAACGCGCCCACGACGTGTGGGACAACCGCATACTGCCCTTCGCGCACAACCTGAGCCGACGCCAGGTCGCCCGGGCGCCGGTGCGGGTGGTGCCGCCCGATCCGAGCTGGCGCGACGAGGCGCAGCGCATCGTCAACCGGCTGAAGACAGCCTGCGGACACCGGGCCATCCGGGTGGACCACATCGGTTCGACCGCCGTGGCGGACCTGCCCGCCAAGGACGTCATCGACGTGCAGGTCACCGTCGAATCCTTGGCCGTGGCGGACGAAGTCGCCGAGTCGTTGTTGTCGGTGGGTTATCCGCGCCTGGAACACATCACAGCCGACGCCGCCAAGCCCGACGCCCGCAGCACCGTGCAGGATTTCGACCACAGTGACGATACCGCGTTGTGGCACAAGCGAATTCACGCCTCGGCCGATCCTGGAAGGCCGACCAACGTACACATCCGGGTCGCGGGCTGGCCCAATCAGCAGTTCGCTCTGCTCTTCGTCGACTGGCTCAATGCGAATGCCGACGTGCGCGAGCAGTATTCGCGGATGAAACGGGAAGCCGACGCAGCCGCCGGCGGCGACATCATGCGCTATATCACCGCCAAAGAACCGTGGTTTCGTGACGCCTACCGGCAAGCCTGGGAATGGGCCGACACCACTGGCTGGAAGCCCTGAGCCGCCATGCCATTCGTCGAGCACATCCTGGGCCCGCGACGGCCCTACGGCGACGAGGCGCCGCGGCTGGTGGCTGGCCGGCGGCGGCGCACCAGCACCATCGACACCCATCCGGATGGGGCGCGCGGCTCAATGGCGGACCTGCGGGCGCGCGACGTGGTGGGCGCCGAGGACGGACGTGTCGAGGTACTCGGCCAGGTCCGAGTGCGGGCACACCTCACCGATCAGGTCGTCGACGACATCGCGTCGACCGCTTGTCTGGACGCGCTGCTGGGCTGTCGGGTCGGCGCCGGATTCCGGGCGACGGTTGGCCGGCTGTTCCCGCAGCAGGCAGAGCAGGCCACCCTGCTGCACCTGCTGCTCGACGACTGGGTCGGTGCGACCCTGGTGTCCGGATACGCCACCCAATACGTGGCGATCATCGAGGGCATCGAAGAGAAGATGCCGCCGGGCATCGCCGACCGGATGGCTGGGATCTGCGCCGGTTTCGCACCGGACGCGTCGCTGATCGCATACACCCGGCGGCACGATGTCATCCCGACGGGCCGCGGCCCGGTGGCGCCGCCGCTGAGCGGACTACACGAGGTGGAGCCGCTGCGAGCGCGTGGGATGCGCAGGTACCGGCGGCTGGATCTGGCGGACGCCGACTCCGCGTCGGCGCGGTTCCAGGCCCACTTCCGCGACTCTCACGTGGATGACGACTTGATGGAGACGATTGTGCATGAGTACACCGTCGCCGGCACGGTCGACACCTCGGCGCGGGTCATCACCGAGGTGAGCGCCGAGGTGCGGGTGTTGCCGTGGCAGGAATGCCCCGGGGCGATCGGTAGTGCGTCCCGCATCCGCGGCATGTCCCTCACCGAGTTGCGCGACCGCGTCCGCGGCGAATTCGTTGGCACCAGCACCTGCACCCACCTCAACGACACGTTGCGCACGATCGCCGATCTGGACGCCCTGATAGATAGCCGGTGAGCAGAGGTGAGGAGTCGGGCAATCGACCTCAGCCGGGTAGCGGTGCGCCGCAGGCCAGCGCGCCGTTGTTCGGGTCGGCGTTGCCGGGTGCGGGCTTGACCAGTTGGTCGGCCTGGGTGAAAACGTTGTCGTCGACGTCGATCTCGCAGTGCACGTTCGCCGAGTACGGGAAATGCAGCACTATCCGCATGCCGGCCTGCGCCGGGTCGGGCAACACCGTGTTGGCCTCGAATGCGTTGCCGGGCATGGACGGAAGGTTGGTGGTGTTCGTCTGGCCGCCGTTGATGATAAAGGTGGCCTGGCTGCCGGTGGTCAGCGCGTCGATCCGGGCGCGGTAGGTGATGTTGTGCAGGTCCGCCCGCGCGATCGCCGGACTCAGCTGGGCGCCAACGGCAATGATCGCGATGATCGGCAGCAACCTGCGGCCGGTGCAAGTCATAGCTGCTGACATTACCCGCTCTCCCGCACCACGTCGCCGGCGTCCTTGTCGGTGCGGATGCCGAGGTAGCGCGGGTGGCGCAGCTTCCCGTCGCGGGTCCACTCGGTGAAGCCGATCTGGACCACCAATTCGGGGCGGGCCCACCGGGCGCCGGCCTCGCGCACCAGGCCGCGGGTGAAGGGCGGCGTGTCCCGCGCGAGGGCCGACAGCCGCCGGTGCAGGCGGCGCAGCGTGGGCTCGTCGAAGCCGGTGCCCACCTTGCCGGCGTACACCAGGTCGCGGCCGTCGTAGTAGCCCAGCAGCAACGCGCCCAGCTCGACCCGGCTGCCCCTGGGGCTGGTGTAGCCGCCGACCACGAATTCCTGGTCGCGCACGCACTTGAACTTCAGCCAATTCTTCGAGCGGCCGCCTTCATACGTCGACTCGGCCAGCTTCGCGATCACGCCCTCGTCGCCGCGCTCGCAGGCCGCGCGGTAGGCGGCGAGGCCGTCCTCGATGCGGTGCGGGGTGTAGCGCAGCGGTCCGCCGAATTGAATCGCGTTGCGCAGCAACCGTTTACGCCACACCAGCGGTGCGTCGAGCGTCGACTTGCCGTCCAGGTGCAGCAGGTCGAAGACGTAATAGGAGACGCGGATCGGCGAGGCGCGGGCCACGTCGGGGTCGGTGATGCCCAGGCGGCCCTGCAGCCGGGCGAAGCTGGTGCGGCGGCCCTGGAACGCCACCACCTCGCCGTCCAGCACGAAGCGGGTGGCGGGCTGGGCGGCCAGCGCGTCGACCAGTTCCGGATAGGTCCCGTTGAGCGGCTGGCGGTTTCGGGACAACAGCCGCACCCGGTCGCCGTCCCGAAACGCCAGGCACCGCATGCCGTCGAACTTGCGCTCGAAGATCCATCGCGGGTCGGAGAACCGCTTGTCGGTCAGGGTCGCCAGCGTCGGGGACCGCCAGTCGGGCACCGGCTCGTCGCGCAGCGCCGCGCGCACCGCTTCGGGCAGGCCCGCCGCTACGCCTGGCGCCACGTCAGCTCCATCCCGTGGCCGGCCAGCCAGCGGGAGAGGTCATAGCCGTTGCGGGCCAACCCCGCTACGGCCTCCACGGCGCGCCGCACCGCCCGCTCCGCGGCCTCCGGGGTCAACAGGCCGTGCCGGACGGCGTCCAGCAACTCGTCGACGTCGGCCAGCTCCGCGCGGTCGCCGGTGCGCACGACGATGTCGAGGTAGTGATCCTCCGAGCGCCATACCTCGGGTCCGGGCGTGTACTCGCCGACGTCGAGGTAGTAGTCCTGATCGCGCTCATGGCCGGGGTTGAAGTGAAAGACCGTGGCGCGCAAGCCGAGTGACGGCAGCAGCCACGACTCGAGGTAATGAAACTGGGCGCGGCCGGGGGTGGGCCGGGCCACGTAAAGGCCCCACGGGTGGACCGCGTAGTCGTCCACTTCCCGCACGATGCCCTTGGGATCGGTGTTGGTGCGGGCGATCAGGTCGAACGTCTCGTGCTTCGGCGGATGGATGCCCCTACTCTAGTCATGGTGAGCGACCTCAGCGGAAAGACGGCCCTTGTCACCGGCGGGAATTCGGGCATCGGGTTGGCGGCGGCGCGGCGGCTGGCCGACGCGGGTGCCTACGTCATCCTGACCGGTCGCAACCAGGACACCATCGACGCCGCGGTGGCCTCGATCGGCGAACGCGCGACGGGCATCCGCGCCGACGTGGCCGACCCCGACGACCTGGCGGCGGTCGCCGGCGTGATCGCAGCCCGCGGAGCGGGCCTCGATGTGCTCTTCGCCAACGCGGGCGGCGGGGAATTCGCGGCGCTGGGCGAGATTTCGGTCGAACACTTCACCACCACGTTCATGACCAACGTGGGCGGCACGCTGTTCACCGTGCAAACCGTGCTGCCGCTGCTCAACCGCGGGGCGTCGATCGTGTTGACCGGCTCGACCGCCGCCTACAACGGCACCCCGGCGTTCAGCGTCTACGCGGCGACCAAGGCGGCGATCCGCTCGTTCGGCCGCACCTGGGCCGCCGAACTCGTGGACCGGGGCATTCGGGTCAACACGATCGTCCCCGGACCGGTCGAGACGCCGGGGCTGCTGGGGCTGGCGCCGGCCGGGCGCGAGCACGAGATACGCGAGGGCGAGGCGGCCAAGGTCCCGATGGGCCGCCTGGGCCGGCCCGAGGAGGTCGCCGCGGCGGTGCTGTTCCTGGCGTCGGACGACAGCAGCTTCATGACCGGCAGCGAGGTCTTCGTCGACGGTGGTGCCGAGCAAATCTAGGGGTGCCCCGGACTATCGGCGCAGGCGGATCCGCCACCGCACGAAACCGGCGTAGAACACCGACAACGCGGCCAGCATGCCCATGTCCAGCAGCCACACCTTCGGCGTGTGCCGCCAGAACCGGTCCTGGGACAGCAGCGAATCCGGCACCAGGTGCCGCAGGTCGACCGTCGACGCGGCCGCGGCGTAGCCCCAACGCGCGGGCATCGCGAACGACAGCTGGTCCAGCCCGAGCCGTCCGGTCACCGGGACCATGCCACCGCAGAGCACCAGCTGCGCCATCACCGTCACCACGAACAGGGGCATGATCTGCTCGCTGGAGCGGACCAGCGACGAAATCGCCAGGCCCAGAATGGCCGACGCCACACAGGTGGCCGCGACGGTCGCGAACAATTCGACCGTCGCCCCGGCGGTCGACTGGCCGAGCAGGACGGCGCCCCGCGTCGGCGCGCTCTTGCCGATCACCACGATCGCGGTGATGATCGCCGATTGCAGAACGGCGAACCCGCAGAACACCGCGGTTTTGGCGAGCAGGTAGGCCGTGGTGGACAGCCCCACCGCCTGTTCGCGCTGGAAGATGGCCCGCTCGCCGACCAGGTCGCGGATGGTCAGCGCGGTGCCCATGAACGCGGCGGCGGGCATCAGCAGGGCCAGAATTTGCGCCGCCTCGTCGGGCGTCCCCGCATTCGCGCCCGGCGGATGGAACCCGTTGGCGCCCGGCACCGTCAGCGAGAGCGAACCCAGGATGAACGGCAACAGCGCCAGGAAGACGAAGTAGGCGCGGTCGGCGACCACCAGGCGGATCTGCCGCCGGGCAACCGTCGAGATCTGGCGCCGCACACTGGTATGCACCGGTTCGCCCAGCGCGCCCGGCTCGTCGGCCTTGTCCGGCAACAGCTTCGGCGGCCGCTTCGCGGCGTCACGCTGCTCCACGAACCGCCGGTTGGCCTCCTCGGGGTCCGCACCCACCTGGGTGAAGATCTTCGCCCAGTTGGTGGTGCCCATCGCCGCGCCGATCCGATCGGGCGGGCCGCAATAGGCGGTCTTGCCGCCCGGGGCCACCAACAGCAACTGGTCGCAGGTGTCGAGGTAGGACAGCATGTGCGTCACCACGATCACCACCCGGCCGGCGTCGGCCAGCTGCCGCAGCATCATCATCACCTGGTGGTCGAGCGCCGGGTCGAGGCCGGAGGTCGGCTCGTCGAGGATCAACAGCGACGGCCCGGTGAGCAGCTCGAGCGCCACCGAGGCCCGCTTGCGCTGACCGCCGGACAGCTTGTCCACCCGGGTGTCGGCGTGTTTGGTCAGGTCGAGCTCGTCGAGGACCTGTGCAACGACCTTGGCCCGGTCGGCTTTGCTGGTGTCGGGCGGCAGGCGAAGCTCGGCTGCGTAGCCGAGCGCCTGGTTGATGGTCAGCTGCCGGTGCACCACGTCGTCCTGCGGGACCATGCCGATGCGGCTGCGCAACGACGCGTATTCGGCGTGAATGTCGTGGCCCTCGAAGGTGACCGAGCCCGAGCTGGGCGTGGTGTAGCCGGCGATGAGCCGCGCCAGGGTGCTCTTGCCGGCGCCCGACCCCCCGATGACCGCGGTCAGGGTTCCGGGCCTCGCGATCAGCGAGATGTCGTCCAGCAGTTGTTTGCCGTTGTCGACGACGTATTCGACGTTGCGCACCTCGAGACCGCCGGTGCGGGTTGCGGTTTCGCTGCGAGGGGTCAGGGTGCCTTCGCGGCAGACCAGGTCGACGTTGCCGATGGTGACGACGTCGTCGTCGGACAGGATCGCGGAGCCGACCCGGGTGCCGTTGACGAAGGTCCCGTTGATGCTGTTGTCCCGGATCTCGGTGCCCAGCGGCGTCTGCACCAGCGTCGCGTGCCGGCGCGACGCCAGCACGTCGGAAACGACGATGTCGTTCTCCGCGGCGCGACCGATCGTCAGGGCGCCCGGGCTGCCCGCGGCCGCCGACGAGCGCGGTGAGAGCAACTTCACAAAGCGCGTGGCGAGGTTCGACACGTCGGCCGTCTTGGCGTCGACCACGGTGAGTTCGGCGGGCGGCGTCGGCGCGTGGACGACGGTCCGCTCGGCGGGCGCGACACCGCGCAGCGGGACGGCGGGGGCCGGTGCCCGACGGGGCCGCGAAATCGGTTGCCGGGACAGTGGATTCCGCGGAGCTCCGGGCGGCCGGGGCGCCCGGGTGGGATTGGTTTGCTCGGGAAGCGCGGACCAGGCCAGCGTCGGCGGCCCGGCCGCCGGATTCGGCAGGGCCCGGCCCGGCCGGTCGGCGTAGCCCTGGCGCGGTCCGATCGCGAAGGTCAGCAGCGGTCCGCGCGGATTGCCGACGTGGATGCTCTGGCCGTCGTGGATGTCGATGACCGGCATCCGGTAGCCGTTGAGGTAGGTCCCGTTCAGCGAGCCGTTGTCGATTGCCAGCCACCGGCCTTGGTCGAACCGCAGGATCAGGTGGGCGCGCGAAATCCGGGGATCGGCGATGCGCACGTCGGCTTCGGTGTCGCGGCCGACGACCACCTCGTGGCCGGCCGCGAAGGATCGTAGGGACCCGTCGTGCCGAATCGTCAGGACGGGCGGGGCGGGGCGGGTCACCACTCAAGTATCTGTGCGCCGCCGGGGGGTTCTATTGGGAGCGGCTGTGATTTCGCTATGTGTCGGTCCGCTCACTCATAACCGTTTCATAGCTTGGCGAGGCGGACTCCCCAGCGGAATCCGGCATCATCTGAACGTAAGGGGTTGCGCCGAGGCCTTTTCCGGGCGCGCCGCGCACATCGTCGTGCCGGCCGGGGCGCCGAGGCCTGCACGCGCCCCGGTGTTGCGTGCCGTGTCGCGTTGCGGCAGGCCGGGATCGGAACGAGGGGGTGGGGCAACGGATGGACGAGGGCAAGGGCACCACCCGGCGCATCGGCGCCGGGCGGCGGTTGCTGAGTAATCGCGCGGCGCTGCGCGCGGGTTTTCAGTCGCTGCCCGCGGTGACCATCGCCCATCTCTTCCGCCGCGTCCCGCCGGTCGCTTCCACGCCGAACGCGGAGCCCCTCGAGGCGGATAGCGCCCGCCTTTCGATAAACAGCGGCGCGCCGTTCGCCGGCTACACGATCCTGCGGCAGCTGGGTGCCGGGGGCATGGCCGAGGTGTATCTGGCGCTGCATCCCCGGCTGCCACGCCGTGACGTGATCAAGGTGCTGGCGGAGGCCGTCACGGCCGATCCCGAGTTCCGGGAAAGGTTCAACCGCGAGGCCGATCTCGCCGCGACACTGTGGCATCCCCACATCGTCGGCGTCCACGACCGCGGCGAATTCAACGGTCACCTCTGGATTTCCATGGATTACGTCGAGGGCACCGACGCCGCCCGGCTGGTCAAGGAGCTTCACCCGGAGGGCATGCCGGTCGGTGAGGTGTGCGCCATCGTCCGGGCCGTCGCGGGGGCGCTGGACTACGCCCACGACCGCGGGCTGCTGCACCGCGACGTCAAGCCGGCCAACATCCTGCTCACCCATCCCGAGGCCGGCGAGCGCCGAATCCTGTTGGCGGACTTCGGGGTCGCGCGGCACCTGGGTGACATCAGCGGGATCACCGAGACCAACGTCGCGGTGGGAACGGTGGCCTACGCGGCGCCGGAACAGTTAACGGGATCCAACATCGATGGGCGCGCGGACCAATATGCCTTGGCCGCAACGGCTTTCCACTTGCTCACCGGCGCGCCCCCGTTTCAGCACTCGAACCCGATCGCGGTGATCAGTCAGCACCTGCACGAACAGCCGCCCCGGCTCAGCGATTTCCGCCCGGAGCTGGCGCATCTCGACGACGTGTTCCGCACGGCGCTGGCCAAACGCCCCGAGGACCGGTTCGACCGGTGCCGCGCGTTCGCCGACGCGGTCGGCGAGCGGCTCGACGAGGCCGCCGCGCCCGCCCCGGGTCCCGGGCCCCGCGCCGTGTCGATGACGCGGCGACGGCGCGGACCGCGCGCCGTGGCGGCGGCGATGAACCACCGCTTCTCGGCGCGGACCCGGTGGGGGGTCGGGTTGGTGTGCGCGATGCTCGTCGCCGTCGCGGCCACCGGGTCGATCCTGTACTCGTTCGAGCCGGACACCCCGCCGGCGAACCCGGCGCTCGCGTCGAAACCGTCCGTCCCGGCGCCGAGTGCCGCGCCGTCCCGGTCCGGCGGACCGGCGCTCAACGGGGCCTACAAACTGGACTACGACGAGAGCAAGCGGACCACCAACGGCGTCGCGATCCGCCACGACGGCCCCGCCACCGGCTGGTGGGCGTTCCGTTCGGTGTGCACCACCAACGGCTGCGCGGCCACCGGGGCCCGGCTGGACAACGCCACCCACCAAACGGCCGACGGCGGCAAGACGGACACGTTGCACTTCGTCGCCGGCTATTGGCAGGGCGCCCCGCAGCAGGACCGGCTGGCGTGCACCCCGCCCGACGGCCAGGGCGCGGCCACCCAGCAGGAGACGCTCGCGTGGTCGCTGGCGCCCCAGGCCGACGGCACGCTGCGCGGCACCGTGACCGAGACCGTGCTCAGCAACGAATGCGGCGCGCAGGGCGCCGTGGTGCGGGTGCCGGTGGTCGCCACCCGCGTCGGTGACGTGCCGGCCGGCGTCAGCCTGGGCGATCCCGCCCAGGCCGTCAGCACGTCGGCCGCCGCGGCGGCCCCGGCGCCGCCCGTGCTCGGCGGGGTCTGCGGCGACGTCGGCAAGCTGGCCTACGACCCGACCAACAGCGAGCAGATCGTCTGCGAGGGCAACAGCTGGGCCAAGGCCCCGATCACGATGGGCGTGCACGCCGCGGGCAGCTCGTGCGACCGGCCCGGGACCTCGGTGTTCGCCATGACCACGTCGAACGACGGGCACCTGCTGCAGTGCGATCCCGTCACCCGAACCTGGAGCCGGCCCGGGGGATAGTGGGCGGCCAGACCGGCTCCGCGACACTTGTCGGTGCGCGGTTCTACGCTGGTGGCATGGCTTTCGCCACGGAACACCCGGTAGTCGCACATTCGGAATACCGCGCGGTCGACGAGGTCGTGCGCGTCGGCGGCCACTTCGAGGTCGTCAGCCCGCACGCGCCCGCCGGCGACCAGCCCGCCGCCATCGACGAGCTCGAACGCCGGATCAGGGCGGGGGAGCGCGACGTGGTGCTGCTCGGCGCCACCGGCACCGGGAAGTCGGCCACCACCGCCTGGCTCATCGAGCGGCTGCAGCGGCCCACGCTCGTCATGGCGCCGAACAAGACGCTGGCCGCCCAGCTGGCCAACGAACTGCGAGAGATGTTGCCGCACAACGCGGTTGAGTACTTCGTGTCGTACTACGACTATTACCAGCCGGAGGCGTACATCGCGCAGACCGACACCTACATCGAGAAGGACAGCTCGATCAACGATGACGTGGAGCGGCTGCGGCACTCCGCGACGTCGTCGCTGCTCTCGCGGCGCGACGTGGTCGTGGTGGCGTCGGTGTCCTGCATCTACGGCCTCGGCACGCCGCAGTCGTACCTGGACCGCTCGGTGGAACTCGGCGTCGGCACCGAGGTGCCCCGCGACGCGCTGCTGCGGCTGCTCGTCGACGTGCAGTACACCCGCAACGACCTGTCCTTCACCCGTGGTTCGTTCCGGGTGCGGGGCGACACCGTGGAGATCATCCCGTCCTACGAAGAGCTGGCGGTGCGCATCGAGTTCTTCGGGGACGAGATCGAGGCGCTGTACTACCTGCACCCGCTGACCGGCGACGTGATCCGCCAGGTCGACTCGCTGCGGATCTTCCCGGCCACCCACTACGTGGCCGGCCCCGAGCGGATGGCGCACGCCATCTCGACGATCGAGCAGGAGCTGGCCGAGCGGCTGGCCGAGCTGGAGGGCCAGGGCAAGCTGCTGGAGGCCCAGCGGCTGCGCATGCGCACCAACTACGACATCGAGATGATGCGCCAGGTCGGCTTCTGCTCGGGCATCGAGAACTACTCCCGCCACATCGACGGTCGCGGCCCGGGCTCGCCGCCGGCGACGCTGCTCGACTACTTCCCCGAGGACTTCCTGCTCGTCATCGACGAGTCGCACGTCACCGTGCCGCAGATCGGCGGCATGTACGAGGGCGACATGTCCCGCAAACGCAACCTGGTCGAATACGGGTTCCGGCTGCCGTCGGCGTGCGACAACCGCCCGCTGACCTGGGAGGAGTTCGCCGACCGGATCGGCCAGACGGTCTACCTGTCGGCCACCCCGGGCCCCTACGAGCTCAGCCAGGCGGGCGGGGAGTTCGTCGAGCAGGTGATCCGGCCGACCGGCCTGGTGGACCCGAAGGTCGTGGTCAAGCCCACCAAGGGGCAGATCGACGACCTGATCGGCGAGATCCGCAAGCGCACCGAGGCCGACGAGCGGGTGCTGGTGACGACGCTGACCAAAAAGATGGCCGAGGACCTCACCGATTACCTGCTGGAGATGGGCATCCGGGTGCGCTACCTGCACTCCGAGGTGGACACGCTGCGCCGGGTGGAACTGCTGCGCCAGCTGCGGCTGGGCGACTACGACGTGCTCGTGGGCATCAACCTGCTGCGGGAGGGTCTCGACCTGCCCGAGGTGTCGCTGGTGGCGATCCTGGACGCCGACAAGGAGGGCTTCCTGCGGTCCTCGCGCAGCCTGATCCAGACCATCGGCCGCGCCGCCCGCAACGTCTCCGGCGAAGTGCACATGTACGCGGACTCGATCACCGACTCGATGAAGGAGGCCATCGACGAGACCGAACGGCGGCGGGCCAAGCAGGTCGCCTACAACGAGGCCCACGGCATCGATCCGCAGCCGCTGCGCAAGAAGATCGCCGACATCCTGGACCAGGTCTATCGCGAGGCCGACGACAGCGAGACAGTCGAAATCGGCTCCGGGCGCAGCATGTCCCGCGGCCGGCGCGCCCAGGGCGAGCCGGGCCGCGCCGTCAGCGCCGGCGTGTTCGAGGGACGCGACACGACCAGCATGCCGCGCGCCGAGCTGGCCGACCTGATCAAGGACCTCACCGCGCAGATGATGGCCGCCGCGCGCGACTTGCAGTTCGAGCTCGCCGCGCGGTTCCGCGACGAGATCGCCGACCTGAAGAAGGAACTGCGGGGGATGGACGCCGCCGGCCTGAAATGAGTTTGCTGGCACCGGAATTCAGTTTTCCCACCCCGAACCGCCCCATACGGTAGAAGGGTGACCGACACCGCGACCGGTACCGGCGGCTGGCGTCAGCTGCTGGGGGCCAGGTACCTGAGGACGTCCGTCCTGCTGGCCGGCGGGGTGGCGCTCTACGCCACCAACGAGTTCCTGACCACCAGCTTGTTGCCCAACACCATCGCCGAAATCGGCGGCAGCCGGCTCTACGCCTGGGTGACGACCCTGTACCTGGTCGGCTCCGTGGTGGCCGCGGCGATGGTCAATCCGATGCTGGTGCGCGCCGGGCCGCGCTCGTCCTACCTGACCGGGCTCGCCGTGTTCGGCGTGTCCAGCCTGGTTTGCGCGGCGGCGCCCAACATGCAGGTTTTGATAGCTGGGCGCGCCCTGCAGGGCGTGGCCGGCGGGCTGCTCGCCGGCCTCGGATACGCGGTGATCAACACGGCCTTGCCGCGTGAGCTGTGGACGCGCAGCTCGGCGCTGGTGTCGGCGATGTGGGGTGTGGCGACGGTGGTCGGCCCCACCACGGGTGGCCTGTTCGCCCAGCTGGGTTTGTGGCGGTGGGCCTTCGTCGCGATGGCGGTGCTGACCGGCCTGATGGCCATGCTGGTGCCGGTCGCGTTGGCCCGCGTGGGGGGCGGCGGCGCCGTGGCGCCGATGAACGTGCCGGTGCGGTCGCTGCTGCTGATCGGCGCCGCCGCGCTGGCGGTCAGCGTCGCCCAGATCCCGCACAACGCGTGGGCGACGTTCGCGCTGCTGGGCGCCGGCGTCGCGCTGGTGGGCCTGTTCGTGCTCGTGGACTGGCGGACGCACGCGGCGATCCTGCCGCCCAGCGTGTTCGGACCCGGCCCGCTGAAGTGGATCTACCTGACCATGGGCGTGCTGATGGGCGCCGCGATGGTCAACACCTACGTGCCGCTGTTCGGTCAGCGGTTGGCGCATCTGACGCCGATAGCGGCGGGATTCCTGGGGGCGGCGCTGGCGCTCGGCTGGACGGTCAGCGAGATCCTCAGCGCGTCGCTGGATCGCCCCCGCACCGTCGCGCGGGTGATCGTGGCGGCGCCGATCGTGGCCGCGTCCGGGATGGCCCTGGCCGCGGTCGCCCGCCGCGGCGACGGGTCCCCCTGGACCGCCGCGCTGTGGGCGGTGGCGCTGCTGGTGGCGGGCGTCGGGATCGGGATGGCCTGGCCGCACCTGTCGGCGCGCGCGATGGCCGCGGTCGACGACCCGGCCGAGGGCGGCGCCGCATCGGCCGCGATCAACACCGTCCAGCTGGTCTCCGCGGCGATCGCGGCCGGCCTGGCCGGGGTGGTGGTCAACACCGCCAAGGGCGGCGACGGGATGGCGGCGCACTGGCTGTTCACGGTGTTCACCGCGTTGAGCGCCGCCGGGGTGGCGGCGGCCTATGGCGCGACGCGCGGGGCCCGCCGGCCGCAGCCGGTCGGCTAGCCCCTGGCTCAGTCGGGGTCGTCCTCGGTTTTCAGCACCGCCACCACCCCGTCGACCTCGCCGAACACCTGCTGGGCGTTCCCGATCTTGGCGCCCGACAGGGTCATCGTCACCCGCACCTCGCCGTCGTCGATGTCGTGCGCGTCCGCGTCCAGCTCGGTGAGCTGCCAGTTCCGCTGCCCGCAGATCCGCAGCACCTCCCGCAGCATGCCGCGACCGTTCTCGTAGATGATCTGCACCCGGACGGTGCCCCGCAGCTGCGCCGTCAGGCGACCCTCGACGGCCTTGAAGACGAGGGCGCTGACGAAGTGCAGCGCCACGACGGCGATGGCCAGCAACAGCAACCCCGCGCCCACCGCCATGCCGACCGCGGCCGATTCCCACACCGCGGCCGCCGTGGTGAGCCCGTGCACCGCCCCGCGCCGGGTGATGATGATGCCGGCCCCCAAAAAGCCGATGCCGGAAACGATTTGGGCCGCCATGCGGGACGGGTCAAGCGCGACCGTGCCGTTCGACAGCACGTCGGCGAACCCGTACTTGCTCACCAGCATGATCAGCGCCGCGGAGGTGCCCACGATCGTCTGGGTGCGCAGCCCGGCGCTCTTGCCCTGAACGGTGCGCTCCAGGCCGATCAGCGTGGTCAATCCGAACGCGGCGAACAGCTCGATGAGGTGCCGAAGCCCCTGGACGTTGCCGCCCAGCAACGGCGCGGCCAGCCAACTGTGCATGGGTAGTCAACTACCCAACAAATTGCGGTTCACGCCGCCCGAAAAGCGCCAAATCAGCGCGTCGACTTGACCACCTGCGAGTAATGGAATTGCCATCGTTCGACAATGCGGAACCCGAGGTAACTCGGGAATCGATACGCCGGCGCCCGGCCGAATGCGGGCCCCGGCGGCAATGCCGGTCCGGATTGATGGTCGGGCAGCGACGGTTCTTTATTGGTAATGGTCCAGATCGCCGGGCATTTGTCGATTTTGGCCGTCGTCAGCCACACGGCGACGTGGCCGTCCCACAGCGTGCCCACCTTCGGCCCGTACGCGCCCCGTTCGACGTCGATCAGCGACCGGAAGGCGGCCGGCCGGGTGGCCAGCAGCGCGCGGATCGGCCCGGGCCGCCACGGCACGGTGTTGTCCACCATCAGGCAGTCGCCCGGGGCGGCGTGGGAGCTGATCAAGTCGGCGACCTGGCTGTAGTCCCAGCCCTCCTTGGCGTACGGCCAGCGCTGGACGAACAGGTAGTTCGGCACCGCGGCGACGGCGCAGACCAGCAGCACACCGGCGATGGGCCAGGTTCTGCGGGCGATCGTGACGACGCAGACCGCCAACACGGCGGCCATCGCGGGCGCGGTGAAGATCAGGTAGCGCGGGTAGTAGATCGGTTCGCTGACGGCCGAATAGACGACCACCAGGGCGGTGGGGATCACCAGCCACGCCGAGCACACGATCAGCAGCCGGCGGATGTCCCCGGCCGGCGGCCGCACCCCCGCCAGCCGGGCGGCGACGGCCGCCACTATGAGGACGGCGGACACAATGGCGAACGCGACGCTGTGGTCGAAATACTGCCGCAGGATGATGTCGAACGCGTAATGCCAACTGACCGGGTAAATCCAGTTGACCTGCCAAACCTGCGCGTGGGCGAACAGCATGAACGGCGTCATCGCCGCGACCGCGACCGCCGAGCTGATCGCCCACCGAATGACCGTGGATTTGCGCGCTTTTTCGGGCGCCAACAGCGGCACCATTACGGCATAAACGGCCACCAGCAGAACCATGTTCAGATTGAGCAGAATCGAAAGCATCAACGCCAGCGCGTAGCCGACCCACCAGCGCGGCCCGTTGCGCCGGACGGCGGCGACGAGCAACACCGTGAGCCAGACCCCGGCGGCCGCCGCGAAGGCGTAGGGCCGCGCCTCCATCCCCGCCCAGGTGGTGCGCGGCAGGATGGCGAAGATCACGCCCGCGCACACGGCGGTCGGTCGTGTCGCGAACTGGCGGGTGAACACCGTGACGCCGGCGGCGGCGGCGCCGACCGCCAGGGCGCTGGGCGCCCGCGAGAAGAACTCGGTCGGTCCGAACAGCGCGAACCAGCCGTGCATCAGCAGGTAATACAGCCCGTGAACGGCGTCGATGTGGCCCAGCAGCCGCCACAGCTCCGCCAGGGTGCGGCTCGCGGCGGCCGAGATGGTCGCGCCCTCGTCAAACCACAGCGAGGGTCGGCAGGCCCACGCGCCGCTGACGACGGCCGCCAACACGGCGATCGCCCACGGATCGAGCAACCTGCCGGCCGGACGCGCGGGCGCGGGCTCCTCGACTTCGTCCGCGGCGCGCTGCTCGACGGTGGGCATGGACATGATGCTTGTCACCCTAAAGGGGAATCGTCAGGACGGCTCACAAATCGGCCCCCGCCAATTCCGCGGCACCGGCATTGGGGCGAAAAGCGGCGTTATGCAACGCTTTACGCCCCGGGCCTGAGCATTTGATTGATTCGCCATCGCCGATATTGTCGGATGACGCGGCGCGAGGCCGCAAATTGCCGACACGCCGTGGCATGCGGTGTCGCTAATCTGTTCCCTGTCCAACGGGCAAACGCGATACTGTCTTGGGTTGGCTGACCAACCGAAACTGGGAGGGTAAATGGGCGCCTATCGGACTGTAGTGGTGGGAACCGACGGCTCGGACTCGTCAATGCGTGCGGTAGACAAGGCAGCGCAGATCGCCGGGCCGGACGCCAAGCTGATCGTCGCGTCGGCGTACCTGCCCCAGCATGAGGACGGCCGGGCCGCCGACGCCCTGCGCAACGAGAGCTACAAGGTGTCCGGCACCGCGCCGATTTACGCGATCCTGCAGGACGCCAAGGAGCGGGCGCACAAGGCCGGCGCCAAGAACGTCGAGGAGCGCCCGATCGAGGGCGCCCCGGTGGACGCGCTGGTCAAGCTGGCCGAAGACGAGAAGGCCGACCTGCTGGTCGTCGGAAACGTCGGCCTGAGCACGATCGCGGGCCGGCTGCTCGGCTCGGTGCCCGCCAACGTGTCGCGGCGCGCCAAGGTCGACGTGCTGATCGTGCACACCACGAACTAGCGTCGAGCCCGATGGGTGGCGACCCGCTTCGCCCGGCTACGCCGCGCTCGCGATCGCCACACGCCCGCCTCACCAGCCCCGCTCGCGCCATTCGCCCAGGTTGGGGCGCTCGGCGCCGAGCGTTGTGTCGTCGCCGTGGCCGGGGTAGACGACGGTGGAGTCGTCGTACACGTCGAACACCCGGGCGGTGACGTCGTCGAGCAGCTGGGTGAAGTCGCCCGGCTGCCACGTCTTGCCGACGCCGCCGGGGAACAGGCAGTCGCCGGTGAACAGCTGGGTCACCCCGCCCGTCGCGGGCCCGTCGAGGGCGAGCGCGATCGAGCCGGGCGTGTGCCCGCGCAGGTGGATGACGTCGAAGCGCAGCTCGCCGATCTGCACGGTGTCCCCGCCCGCCAGCAAACGGTCGGGTTTGACGGGCAGCGGCTCGGCGTCGATCTCGTGGGCGGCGGTGGGTGCCCCGGTGGCCGCGGCGACGGCCTGCAGCGCCTGCCAGTGGTCGAAGTGTTGGTGGCTGGTCACGATCAGCGAGACCTTCGGTGCGTGCTCCCGGATCAGGCCGATCAGCACGTCCGCGTCGTTGGCGGCGTCGATCAACAGGGTTTCGCCGGTAGCGGAACATGTCACCAGATACGCGTTGTTGTCCATGGGGCCCACCGAGGCCTTTAGGATCGTGGCGCCGGGTAGGGTCCGGCGGGCCGCGGTACCGGGGTCGACGTGTCCGGTGTAGTCGTCGCTAGGCACAACCGAGGCAGTCATAGCGGCCACGTTACTGGTCAAACGTTGCTTGTCGGTACGGGCACATAGCATGGAATGCGCCGTGCGCATACCCGCCGCAGTACGTAGAGGATTCACCGAGAGAGGGCAGCGTGGCTGACCGCCTGATCATCAAGGGCGCCCGCGAACACAACCTGCGTGGCGTCGACCTCGACCTGCCCCGCGACGCGCTGATCGTCTTCACCGGGCTGTCGGGTTCGGGCAAATCGTCGCTGGCGTTCGACACCATCTTCGCCGAGGGCCAGCGCCGGTACGTGGAGTCGCTGTCGGCCTATGCGCGGCAGTTCCTGGGGCAGATGGACAAGCCGGACGTCGATTTCATCGAGGGACTGTCCCCGGCGGTGTCGATCGACCAGAAGTCGACCAACCGCAACCCGAGGTCGACCGTCGGGACCATCACCGAGGTGTATGACTACCTGCGGCTGCTCTACGCGCGCGCCGGCACCCCGCACTGCCCGGTCTGCGGTGAGCGGATCGCCCGCCAGACGCCCCAGCAAATCGTCGACCAGGTGCTGGCGATGCCGGAGGGCACCCGTTTCCTGGTGCTCGCGCCGGTGGTGCGCACCCGCAAGGGCGAGTTCGCCGACCTGTTCGAGAAGCTGAACGCGCAGGGCTACAGCCGGGTGCGGGTCGACGGCGTGGTGCATCCGCTGACCGACCCGCCCAAGCTGAAGAAGCAGGAGAAGCACGACATCGAGGTGGTGGTGGACCGCCTCACCGTCAAGGCCAGCGCCAAGCAGCGGCTCACCGACTCGGTGGAGACCGCGCTCAACCTGGCCGACGGCATCGTCGTGCTGGAGTTCGTCGACCACGAGCACGACGCCCACAATCGTGAGCAGCGGTTCTCCGAGAAGCTGGCCTGCCCCAACGGCCACGCGCTAGCGGTCGACGACCTGGAGCCGCGTTCGTTCTCGTTCAACTCGCCCTACGGCGCCTGCCCCGAGTGCACCGGCCTGGGCATCCGCAAGGAGGTCGACCCCGACCTGGTGGTGCCCGACCCCGAGCGCACGCTGGCCGAGGGCGCGGTGGCGCCGTGGTCCACCGGCCACACCGCCGAGTACTTCACCCGGATGATGGCCGGCCTCGGCGAGGAGATGGGCTTCGACGTCGACACGCCGTGGCGCAAGCTGCCGCCCAAGGCGCGCAAGGCGATCCTCGAGGGCTGCGACCACCAGGTGCACGTGCGCTACCGCAACCGGTATGGCCGAACCCGTTCCTACTACGCCGATTTCGAGGGTGTGCTGGCGTTCCTGCAACGCAAGATGGCCCAGACCGAATCCGAGCAGATGAAGGAACGCTACGAGGGCTTCATGCGTGACGTGCCCTGCCCGGAGTGCGAGGGCACCCGGCTCAAGCCGGAGATCCTGGCGGTGACGCTCGCCGCGGGCCGGCACGGCAAGAAGTCCATCGCCGAGGTGTCCGAGCTGTCGATCTCGGACTGCTCGGACTTCCTGAACGCCCTCACCCTGGGCCCGCGCGAACAGGCGATCGCAGGCCAGGTGCTCAAGGAAATCCAATCGCGGCTGGGCTTTCTGCTCGACGTCGGGCTGGACTACCTGTCGCTGTCGCGCGCCGCGGCCACGCTGTCCGGTGGTGAGGCGCAACGCATCCGGCTGGCCACCCAGATCGGGTCCGGCCTGGTGGGCGTGCTGTACGTGCTCGACGAGCCGTCCATCGGCCTGCACCAGCGTGACAACCGGCGCCTCATCGAAACCCTCACGCGGCTAAGGGATTTGGGCAATACCCTGATCGTCGTCGAGCACGACGAGGACACCATCGCGCACGCGGACTGGATCGTCGACATCGGTCCCCGCGCCGGTGAGCACGGCGGCCAGATCGTGCACAGCGGCACCTACGCCGAGCTGCTGGCCAACAAGGACTCGATCACCGGCGCCTTCCTGTCGGGCAAGGAGGCCATCGAGATGCCGGCGATCCGGCGTCCGACAGACCGCAAGCGCCAGCTCACCGTCGTCGGCGCCCGCGAGCACAACCTGCGCGGCATCGACGTCTCGTTCCCGCTCGGCGTGCTCACCTCGGTGACGGGGGTGTCCGGCTCCGGCAAGTCCACGCTGGTCAACGACATCCTGGCCACGGTGCTGGCCAACCGGCTCAACGGCGCCCGGCTGGTGCCGGGGCGGCACACCCGGGTGACGGGCCTGGACCACCTGGACAAGCTGGTGCGGGTGGACCAGTCGCCGATCGGGCGCACGCCGCGGTCCAACCCGGCCACCTACACCGGGGTGTTCGACAAGATCCGCACCCTGTTCGCGGCCACCACCGAGGCGAAAGTCCGTGGCTATCAACCGGGCCGGTTCTCGTTCAACGTCAAGGGCGGCCGCTGCGAGGCGTGCACGGGCGACGGCACCATCAAGATCGAGATGAACTTCCTGCCCGACGTCTACGTGCCGTGCGAGGTGTGCCATGGCGCACGCTACAACCGCGAAACGCTGGAGGTGCACTACAAGGGCAAGACCATCTCCGAGGTGCTGGACATGTCGATCGAGGAGGCGGCGGACTTCTTCGAGCCGATCACCGGCATCCACCGCTACCTGCGCACGCTGGTCGACGTCGGTCTCGGCTACGTCCGGCTGGGCCAGCCCGCGCCGACGCTGTCCGGGGGTGAGGCGCAGCGCGTCAAGCTGGCCGCCGAACTGCAGAAGCGCTCGACCGGGCGGACCATCTACATCCTCGACGAGCCCACCACCGGCCTGCATTTCGACGACATCCGCAAGCTGCTCAGCGTCATCAACGGCCTGGTGGACAAGGGCAACACCGTGATCGTGATCGAGCACAACCTGGACGTCATCAAGACGTCGGACTGGATCGTCGACATGGGGCCCGAGGGCGGGGCCGAGGGCGGAACCGTGGTGGCCGAGGGCACCCCGGAGGACATCGCGGCCGTGCCGGAGAGCTACACCGGCAAGTTCCTCGCCGAGGTCATCGGCCGCGCCGCGCCGCCGCGGCGGTCGACCCGGCGACGCAAGGTGACCGCCTGATCGGCTCTCAGCCCGGGATTTTCGCCGCCATCTGGTTGGCGATCTGCCTGCCCTGGTTGATGATTCCGGGCGCGCAGGCGTTGACATCGAGCACGACGTTCGACACCGCCGACAGGACGTGCTGGCACACCACCGGGCTGTTGGCCAGCGTGTGCTGCAGGGCGATGTTGGGCGGATTGCCGCTGATCTGACCGAAGGTCCATTCGAGCGGGGCCTTGTCGGCGGGCTGGGTCACCGTCTTGCCCCCGCAATCCCGCCATTGCGGCCACTGGTCGGTCACGAATTTGCGGGCCTGGTCGGCGGTGGCGAAGATCACCGCGCCCTGGACCACGACGTAGGCCGGTTTGCTCTGCGGCTTCTTCATCAGCTGGGCCAGCGTCGCGGTGTAGCCGCTGCTCTTGTACGTCCGGGTCTGGAACCCCATCAGCGCGCCCAGGCACTTCTCGTCCGACAGCGTGTTGTCGGGGCCGGGGTCGGTCATCTCCGTCACGCTGTGGTCGACGACGATGCCGGTGGTGCCGATGAGGACGTTGACCTGGTCGACCGGCAGCAGCAGCGAATCCAGTTGTGCGGGACCAACTATGGGCGCCGTGCTGGTGGTCACCGCGCTCGCGGTCGAGGTCGCTTCGGTCGGGCTCGTCGTGGTGGGGTTGTCGGGTTGCGTGGCCGAGGACCTGTCTACCGCCAACCACACCCCGGTGCCCGCGATGACGGCGACGACGAGCGCGAGGGCGCCGATGACCAGGCCCAGCCTGCGCCTGGGTGGCGCGGGTGGCGCCCAGGGCGGCGGGGTGGGGAACCACGTCGGGGGTGGCGGCGCGAAATGGCGGCTGTGCTGGATCAATTCGGTCGCCTCGCGTTGATCCGGCGTGCTGAGCGCGTGCAGGGCCGCCTTCGCCAGATCGCCCGCGGTGAGGTATCGGGCGCCCGGGTCCTTGGCCATCCCGCGGGCGATCACCTCGTCGAACGCCGCGGGCACGGCGGGGTTTCGCTGGCTCGGGCGGGGGACCGGCTGCGCCAGGTGTGCGGCCATCAGGCTGCTGAGGCTGGTCGTCTGGAACGGCCTTGTGCCCGTGAGGCATTCGAAAAGCAGGCAGGCGAGGGCGTAGATGTCGACGCGGTAGGTGGGGTCGTCGTTGCCGAATCGCTCGGGCGCCATGTAGTTCCAGCTGCCGATGGCGGCGCCGGTCTTGGTCACCCGCTCGTCGGTGGCCGCGGCGGCGATGCCGAAGTCGACCAGGTAGGCGAAGTCGCCCTCGGCGAGCAGGATGTTCTCGGGTTTGATGTCGCGATGAATGACTCCGGCGCGGTGCGCGGCATCGAGCGCGGCGGCGACCTGTTCGACGATCGCGACGGCGCGCGGTGGCGGCAGCGGCCCCGTGCGGCTCAGCACCGTGCCCAGGTCACGCCCCTCGATGAGGCGCATGTCGATGAACACCTGGCCGTCGACCTCGCCGAAATCGTGGATCGGCACGATGTGCGGTTCCTGCAGCCGGCCCGCCGTCCGGGCCTCGCGCTGCATGCGCCGGCGGAAGGAGTCGTCCGAGCTCACCTGCTCGGACATCAGTTTCAGCGCCACCACCCGGTCCTTGACGGTGTCGTAGGCCTCGTAGACCTCGCCCATCCCGCCGCGGCCCAACAACCGCCGCAACTGGTAGGGCCCAAACCGGCTCCCGATCCGCGAACCCGGCCGCGTTTCACTCATCGACGTCCCCCCGACGCCAAGCCGACTTCCTAGCCTTCGTCCGCGTGCATCGACTCGCGGATCTGGGCCAACCGTTCGGCGGCGGCGCGCTCCCGCTCGTCGTATTGCTCGGCGACCGAACGGCCCTCGGGGGATTCGGCGTCCAATTCCGCGCCGCCCACCGCCGTCGCGTAGCGGTTCTCGATCTTCTCGCGCACGGACTCGAAGGTCGGTACGCCCGCGCTGTCGTACCCGGGATCGGGCGCGGTGGTGCCGGGCGTTGCTGGTTCGTCGCGCATGGTCGCTACGCTACTGAAGCCCGTCGCTCGCGCTGCAGATACCGCACCATTTGCTCCCAGTACACCAGCGTCAGCGCCATCTGGATCGCGATGGCCGTGGCCGCCGGCAGTGCCCGCCGGCGCCATGCGGCGACGACGGCGCCCAGCGCGGCCACCGACGTCAGCGCGCTGACCGCCATGGCCGCGTCGCGGGGACGGCGGCTGATCCACAACTCCTCGCCCAGCATCGCCCGCGTCGACCACGCCCGCCGGTGCGCCGGCTTGCCGAACACGAACGGATTCACGGCCAGCCACAACGCAATCCACGCCGCGTCGCGCCAGCGCCGCGTCCACACCGGCACCACGATCAACGGGGTGCTCGCCCAACGGGTCCAGGCGCTCCACGGGTTGCAGTGCCGCGCAAAGACGGCACGCCGAACGCGCGCGACGATGGGCACCGGCGGCTACCGCCGGGCGGGGTTGGACCGGTCGGCCGGGACGACGACCGGGGTGGTGAGCGCGGGCGGGGCGGTGCCGGGCAACGCGGTCCGCGGAATGCCCGGCGTGCCCAGCCGGCCGGCCAGCCACGGCAGCGCGGCGGCGAAGGCCCGGTCGGCGAAGGGCCAGTCGTGCTTGCCGGGCTGCGCCAGCACCGCGCAGTCGATGCCGTTTGCGCGCCCGAGCGCACACAGCGAGTAGGCGGCCGCGGTCTGGTTGCCCGGGTCGGCGGCGGCCTCCCGGCCGGCCAGGCGGATCGCGCCGCTGTCGGTCATCATCGGGTCGTGGCGCGCCGCCGGCGGCCCGTCCGCGGAGATCGCGAACCAGCCCGCCACGTCGCTGTACGGCCCGTGCCGGCTGATCACCGTGGTCGGGTCGAAAGCCGCCCAGGCGTCGGCGTTTCCGCCGAACAGCCGGGCGATGGTCTGCGCCTTGGTGCCGGCGTTGGGGAAGAAGTCGCCGGCGACGTCGACGAACGCGCTGAACATGTCGGGGTGCATGACCGTCAGGTCGACGGCGCAGGTCCCACCCATCGACCAGCCGGCGACGCCCCAGTTGGTTCGGTCGTGGCTCACGCCGAACTTCGAAACCATATACGGCACAACGTCTTTGGTCAGATGGTCGGCGGCGTTACCGCGGGCGCCGTTGACGCATTCGGTGTCGTTGTTGAACGCGCCGCCGGAGTCGACGAACACCAGCACCGGCGCCTTGCCGTCGTGGGCGGCCGCGAAGTCGTCGATCGTCTTGACCGCGTTGCCCGCGCGGGTCCAGTCCGCGGGGGTGTTGAACTGGCCCCCGATCATCATGACCGTCGGCAGGGCCGGCGGCGGGTTGCTGGTGAACCATTCGGGCGGCAGGTAAACCAGCTCACCGCGATGCTTGAAATGCGATGCGTCCGCCGGTATCGCCACCGGAACCACGCTGCCGTGCGGCGGACGCGCCCGCTTGGCGGCCATCGCGATCACGGTCGCCGGGTCGGTCTGGTCGGGCAGGGGACCGGAGGTGAGCTGGTTCCACGCCGCCTGCACGGTGGGGAAGTAGCCGACCCACAGGTTGAGCACCAGCGCGGCGCACAGCGCGCACAACGGCACGGCCAGCAGCCCGGCCCCGCGCCGCCAGCGGCGCGCGCCGCGCCAGCCCAGGACCAGCGCCGCCCCCGCCGTCCCGGTCAACGCGATCCAGACCCACAGCGCGGCCGGCGCGGGGTCGTCGGACAGGCCGCGGTCGACGATGTACCAGTGCGTGAGGTAGGCCGCGGCGGCACCGGTCAGCGCAGCTCCCGGCAACCACACCGTCCGCCACCGGCGCGACCGCCAGCCGACGGCGAGCGCGAGCACCACCGCGGTGAACACCTGGATCGTGGTGGGCAGCCAGCCGTGCATCAGCGACGTGTGACTACTTGCCAGCAACTGCGTCGTGGCGTTGGTCGTCGACGCGGTCACGGCATTCATTGTGATCTATTGTTAACCCCCCTGGAACATATTCACCGAATGTTCGCCCTGGGACGGCCCGCGCGTCCGGGGCCGATCAATGGGGCTTGGCCAGCGGAAATGGCAGCGTCTCGCGGATGCTGCGGCCGGTTATGAGCATGACGAGCCGATCGATGCCCATGCCGAGCCCGCCGGTGGGCGGCATCGCGTACTCCATGGCCTGCAGGAAGTCCTCGTCGAGCTCCATCGCCTCCGGGTCGCCCCCGGCGGCCAGCAGCGACTGCTCCTGCAGGCGGCGCCGCTGTTCCACCGGATCGGTGAGCTCGCTGTAGGCGGTCCCCAGCTCGACCCCCCACGCCACCAGGTCCCACCGTTCGGCGACGCCGCGCCGGCTGCGGTGCGGCCGGGTCAGGGGCGAGACGGACGTGGGGAAGTCGATGTAGAACGTCGGCCCCTCGGTGCGGTCCTCGACCAGGTGCTCGTAGAGCTCCAGCACCACGGCGCCGGCGTCCCAGTGCGCCCGGTACGGAATGTGGGCGGCGTCGGACAGCTTGCGCAGCACGGACAACGGGGTGTCCGGATCGACGCGTTCCCCGAGCGCCTCGGACACGGCGTCGTGCACGGTTTTCACCGGCCAGGTCCCGGAGATGTCGACCGGCTGCAGGCGGCCGTCGGCGCCGTCACCGCGCAGGACGGTCTGCTCCCCGTTGGCGGCCTGCGCCGCGTTCTGGATCAGCTCGCGGCAGCCGTCGATCCAGACCAGGTAGTCGGCGTGCGCCTGGTAGGCCTCCAGCAGGGTGAACTCCGGGTTGTGGCTGAAGTCGACCCCCTCGTTGCGGAAGGCCCGGCCCAGCTCGAACACCCGCTCCACCCCGCCGACGCACAGCCGCTTGAGGTAGAGCTCCGGCGCGATGCGCAGAAACAGGTTCATGTCGTAGGTGTTGATGTGGGTGACGAACGGCCGGGCGGTGGCCCCGCCGTGGATCTGCTGCAGGATCGGCGTCTCGACCTCGATGAACCCCTTGGCGAACAACGTCTCCCGGACCGAGCGCAGGACGCTGGCCCGCGCCGTGATCAGCTCGCGCGACTCGGGATTGACCGCCAGGTCCACGTAGCGGGTGCGCACCCGCGCCTCGGGGTCGGTCAACCCGTTCCACTTGTTCGGCAGCGGCCGCAGGCACTTGCCGATCATCCGCCAGTCGCGCACGATCAACGAGCGGGTGCCGTTCTTGGAATAGCCCATGTGCCCGGTCACCTCGACCAGGTCGCCGAGATCGATGGCCGCGGTGAAATCCGCGTTCCGGCCGCGCTCCAGGCGTGAATTGTCCAGCAGCACTTGCAATTCGCCCGACCAGTCCCGCAGCTGGGCGAACAGCACCCCGCCGTAGTCGCGGATCCGCAGTATCCGGCCCGACACCGACACGGGTTCCTGGTCGTCCGCGTCCAGCGCCCTGGCGACGGTGTGGCTGGGCGGAGAGCCCACCGGGTAGGCGTCAATACCGTTGCGCCGCAATATCTTCAGCTTGGCCAGCCGCACCCGCACCTGCTCGGGCAGCCGGGCCCAGGACTCCTCTTGCTCCGCGTCGTCGCGGCGTTGCTGCAACTCGCTGACGTCGGGGGCGGAGCCGTCGTGGTGCAGCAGGCCCGACTCCGCCAGCCGCTGGGGCACGGCGGGGTGGTGTCCGGTGTGCACGCGCTCGCGCCGGGTGAACGGGAGCACCAGGAAGCCCTCGGCGATCACCGACGCGACGCCGACCCGGGGGATCAGCCGGGCGTCCTCGTAGCAGGCGTAGCGCGGAACCCAATCGGGTTGGTACTTCATGTTCGAGCGGTACAGCGTCTCCAGCTGCCACCACCGCGAGAAGAACAGCAGCAGCCCCCGCCACAACCGCGCGACCGGGCCCGCGCCGAGCTGGGCGCCCTGCTCGAACGCCGAGCGGAACATCGCGAAGTTCAGCGAAATGCGGCTGATGCCAAGGTTTTCGGCGGTCAGGGCGAGCTCGCTGACCATCAGCTCGATGGTGCCGTTGGGCGACTGCGGGGATCGGCGCATCAAGTCCAGGGAGACGCCGGTGGTGCCCCACGGCACCAGCGACAGCATCGCCACCACGGCGCCGTCGCGGTCCATCGCCTCGACCAGCAGGCAGTCCCCGTCGGCCGGGTCGCCGAGCCGGCCCAGCGCCATGGAGAAGCCCCGCTCGGTCTGGGTGTCGCGCCAGGCGTCGGCGCGGGTGATGGTCTGGGCCATCTCCTCGGCGGAGATGTCGCGGTGCCGCCGGATCCGCACCGTCAGCCCGGCGCGGCGGGCCCGGGTGACGGCCTGGCGCACCCCGCGCATGTCGGGTCCGGACAGCTTGAAGTCGGCGGTCCGCAGGATCGCCTCGTCGCCCAGCTCGAGCGCGTTCAGCCCGGCTTCCCGATAGACCCGCGCGCCCTGCGTGCTGGCGCCCATGACCCCCGGCGCCCAACCGTACGTCTGGCACAGCCCCAGCCACGCGTCGATGGCCTGCGGCCAGGCCCGCGGGTCGCCGATCGGGTCGCCGCTGGCCAGGCACACGCCCACCTCGACGCGGTAGGTGATGGCGGCGCGGCCGCTCTGGGCGAACACCACCGACTTGTCGCGGCGGGTCGCGAAGTAGCCGAGCGAGTCGTTCTTGCCCCACAGCTCGAGCAGGCCGCGGATGGCGGACTCGTCCTCGCCCGTCAGCGCGTTCTCGGCGCGCTGGGACTGGAACAGCACGATGGTCGCCATGATCAGCGCCAGCGCGCCGGTCAGGCCGAAGATCGCGTTGAGGAAGACGTGCGGCTTGCCGGTGAACAGGTCCGGGTCGGCCAGCGCGAAGCCGACCACCCGGTTGGCGACGTAGGGCAGGCGGTCCTGGCGCGCCAGCGTTCCCGGCCACAGTTCCACCAGTCCCCAGGACACCAGGATCCCGATCACGTCGCCGGCCACCAGCACCGCGGCCGCTTTGACCAGCGCGCCCTTGCGGACCTTGGCCCAGAACTCCCGGTAGGCCAGCACCAGCAGCACGATCGCGACGATGTGCACCGCGAACCCGAGGTTCTCGCCGAAGGTCTCGGCCGCGGTGTTGTCACCCGCGGCGATGTCGGCGGCGTTCAGCCCCGCGGCCAGGATCATCTGGCCGAGCAGCACCAGCCAGGCGATCCGTTTGCGCGCGGTCAGGGCCGCGGCGAGCAGGGCGAGGACGAACGACCACGCGATGCTGGTGTCGGGGAAGTTGAACAGGTAGTCGTTGATGAACTCGCGAGGGACCTTGATGACCCACCGGATCAACGGGGACACGCTGGCCAGCAGCGACACGGTGGCGATGACGCCCACGATCCACCCGGCCGCCGCCGGTACCCAGCGATACCGGGAATGCGACCGGCCGCGGGGCCCCGAACGGGAGCCCGAACGAGATGAAGCGAGAGTCACAGACCGCGAGGATATGCCCTCAAACCGTGAAAAGCTTGGCGAAGCGCTAAGACTGGCCAGCAATAGTTCGCCGGGTTGCCCGAGTGTGCGGGTGGGGTCGAGGGCGAAGTGCGGAAAGCGGCCCCGTGGCTGCTAAACTGGCGTTCGCGACCATCCCGGCGAAGGCCAGGAACAGTAAGTGGAGTCCCACTCCCACCGCGGGCCACGAGAATTTCAAGGCCTGGCGGTCCGGTCACAGACATCGCGCATGTCTGTTCCGCGAGCAACGCGGGCGGCTTGACTTCAGGCCGCGATCGGTCGGCATTGGGCCCTGCGATTGCAGGGCTTTTCTGCTGGTGGTGTGGTGTTTCCGCCGCTGAACCCCCCGGAGCCGGGTCCCGGCCGCGATGCTAGGACACCTATCAGCCCAACAAGGGAGGCCCCATCAGCACTGAGACCCGCGTCAACGAGCGCATCCGCGTACCTGAAGTCAGATTGATCGGCCCCGGGGGAGAGCAGGTAGGCATAGTGCGCATCGAAGACGCACTGCGCGTCGCTGCGGACGCCGATCTCGACCTTGTCGAAGTCGCCCCGAACGCCAGACCCCCGGTCTGCAAGATCATGGACTACGGCAAGTTCAAATACGAGGCGGCGCAAAAGGCGCGCGAATCCCGCCGGAACCAGCAGCAGACCGTCGTCAAAGAGCAGAAGCTGCGACCCAAGATCGACGATCACGATTACGAGACCAAAAAGGGCCACGTGATCCGCTTTCTGGAGGCGGGTTCGAAGGTGAAGGTCACCATCATGTTCCGCGGACGCGAGCAGTCGCGGCCCGAGCTGGGCTACCGCCTGCTGCAGCGGCTGGGCGCGGACGTGGCCGAATACGGCTTCGTCGAGACGTCCGCCAAGCAGGACGGCCGGAACATGACGATGGTGCTGGCCCCGCACCGCGGCGCGAAGACCCGCGCCAGGGCGCGGCACCCCGAGGGACCCGGGGACGTCGCGGCGCCGGACGGCGATGCGGCCACCGACGCCCCTTCGCCCAACTGATCAGAGACGAACCGAGAACGAAGAGGAAACATGCCAAAAGCCAAGACCCACAGCGGGGCTTCGAAGCGGTTCCGGCGCACCGGAACCGGCAAGATCCTTCGCGAGAAAGCCAACCGCCGGCACCTGTTCGAGCACAAGCCGTCCACCCGGACTCGCCGCCTGGAGGGCCGCACCACCGTGGCGGCCAACGACACCAAGCGCGTCAAGAAGCTGCTGAACGGCTGACAGTTCGACAAGCCGAGCGGCGGCGCCGCTGCCGGCCCCGACCATTACTTAGAGAGTAGGAACACCCATGGCACGCGTGAAGCGGGCGGTCAACGCCCACAAGAAGAGGCGCAGCATTCTCAAGGCCTCGAAGGGCTATCGCGGCCAGCGTTCGCGGCTGTACCGCAAAGCCAAAGAGCAGCAGCTGCATTCGCTGAACTACGCATACCGCGACCGCCGCGCGCGCAAGGGCGAGTTCCGCAAGTTGTGGATCTCGCGGATCAACGCCGCCGCGCGCGCCAACGACATCACCTACAACCGCCTGATCCAGGGCCTCAAGGCCGCGGGCGTCGAGGTGGACCGCAAGAACCTCGCCGACATCGCGATCACCGATCCGGCGGCGTTCACCGCGCTGGTCGACGTCGCCCGGGCCGCGCTGCCCGAGGACGTCAACGCGCCTTCGGACTCCGGAGAGGCCGCCTAGCCCCTGCTGACCGAACGTTCGGCCCGGGTCGCCGCGGCGGTCAAACTGCATCGCCACGTCGGGCGCCGGCGGGCGGGGCGATTCCTGGCCGAGGGCCCAAACCTGGTCGAGGCCGCGGCCGGCCGCGGCCTGGTCCGCGACGTCTTCGTCACCGAGGCCGCCGCGCAACGGTATGCGTCTTTGCTTGGCGCGCAGCGGTTTCCGGTTCATCCGGTCACCGAACGGGCCGCCAAGGCGCTGTCCGACACCGTCACCCCCACCGGGTTGGTGGCCGTCTGCGAAATGCCGTCGACCCAACCGGCGGACGTGCTGGCCGGTTCGCCGCGGCTGATCGCGGTCGCCGTCGAAATCGGCGAGCCGGGCAACGCCGGCACGCTCATTCGCATCGCCGACGCCATGGGCGCCGACGGCGTGCTGCTCGGCGGGCACGGCGTCGACCCGTACAACGGCAAGTGCCTGCGCGCCTCGACGGGCAGCATCTTCTCGATTCCGGTCGCCTCGGCGCCCGACGTCCCGGCCGCGCTGGGTGCCCTGCGCGACGCGGGGCTGCAGGTGCTGGCGACGACGGTGGATGGCGAGACGCGCCTCGACGAGGCCAGCGAGTTGCTCGGCCGGCCGACGGCGTGGCTGTTCGGCCCCGAATCGCAGGGCCTGCCAACCGAAGTCGCGCAAGCGGCCGATCATCGCATGCGCATCCCGATGTCCGGGGGAGCCGAGAGCCTGAACGTGGCCTCGGCGGCGGCCATCTGTCTCTACCAGAGCGCGCAGGCGCTGGGCACGTTCAAGCGGCCCTGACGCGTCCCCGGGCCGGCCGCAGGCCCGCCAGCGACAGCGTCCCGTGCACCAGCGACCCGGCGCGTTCCATCAGCGCCTTGGCGGGGTCCAGCGCGGACCGGGGCCGCGGGGGAAAGTAATGCATCGGCAGCCCGCGGCGGTCGCGGGGCGGGGCCATGAACGGCGGCGCCTCCACCAACGGTGCGTCGCTGGGCAGCCGCCCCTCGGCGCGGCGGTAGGCGGCCAGCGCGCGCGGGTGCAGCCGGATCTCGTCGGGCACCGCCAGAAAGGCCAGCTCGACCAGCTTGCCGAACAGCCGCAGCAGCACCTCGTCGCCCGGTGTCCAGCGCATGCCCGCCTTCTCGCGGACCGCGGGCTCGAACAGGCCCGCCGCGATCCATCGCTGGCCGGCGACCAGCGGCTTGAACATCTGGTCCCAGATCGGCGTGGGCATCAGCACGAACTTCGGCTTGGGGATCCGGATCTGGAAGATGTCCAGCGTCGCCTGGTTGATCTCGAGCTCCTCGCGGCAAACCCGGTCCCAGTACTCGCAGAACGCCTCCCACGACGTGGGCACCGGGCGCATGCTCATCCCGTACATCCGGTACCACCGCACGTGCTCGTCGAACAGCTGCCGCTTCTCGGCCTCCGTCAGGCCGCCGCAGAAGTACTCGGCCACCTTGATCACCAACATGAAGAACGTGGCGTGCGCCCAGTAGAACGTCTCCGGATTCAGGGCGTGATAACGGCGGCCCGATGCGTCAACGCCCTTGATGGTGTGGTGATAGCTCTTGATCTGCCGCCCGGTCGCCGCGGCGCGTTCACCGTCGTACACGACGCCCATGATCGGGTACACCGAGCGCGCGACCCGCTGCAGCGGCTCGCGCAACAGGATCGAATGCTCCTCGACGCCGGCCCCCAGCTCCGGGTACATGTTCTGGATCGCCCCGATCCAGACGCCCATCATTCCCGTCCGCAGATCGCCAAAGTACTTCCAGGTCAGGGAGTCTGGCCCGAGCGGATCGTCGGATTTCCTTGGAATGGCAGTCATCTCGGCCTCCTGCGCTCACGATAACTTTGACAACGCACGTTGTCTACGATTTCCCCTCCGCGCGCCCGCAGGTGTTATCGACCTTCGATAGCGGTGTGGCGCCGCTGTGATCAGCCGATACGTTGCGAGCCGTGACACAACGGGCGGGGCCTTCGTTGCCCGCCTGCGGCGCGAGGAAATAACCTGGCCGAGTGGAACTCGCGCATCGCGATTCGGACTCGGGCGGGCCCGAAGATGTGACGGCTTCCGATCCTTCGGTGCGCGGCGCCGTGCGGTGGTGGCAGACCCGGAACCACAGCCCCGGCGCGGTGGCCTTCATCCGCCGGGCCCGGCGGCTGCTGCCCGGCGATCCCGAGTTCGGCGATCCGCTGTCGACGGCCGGCGAGGGCGGGCCGCGCGCGGCGGCCCGGGCCGCCGATCGGCTGCTGGGGGACCGCGAGGCGGTGTCGCGCGAAGTGGGCCTGGGGCTGCTGCAGGTGTGGCAGGCGCTGACCGAGTCGGTGTCCCGGCGGCCGGCCAATCCCGAGGTGACGTTGGTGTTCACCGACCTGGTCGGCTTCTCGTCGTGGTCCCTGCAGGCCGGCGACGAGGCGGCGCTCGCCCTGCTGCGTCAGGTGGCGCGGGCCATCGAGCCGCCGCTGCTGGACGCCGGCGGCCACATCGTCAAGCGGATGGGCGACGGCCTGATGGCCGTCTTCGGCGACCCCACCGTCGCGGTGCGGGCCGTGCTGGCCGCCAAGGAGGCGTTGAAGTCGGTCGAGGTGGCCGGGCACACGCCGCGGATGCGGGTCGGGATCCACACCGGGCGGCCGCAGCGGCTGGCGTCGGACTGGCTCGGTGTCGACGTCAACATCGCCGCGCGGGTGATGGAACGGGCCACCAAGGGCGGGGTGATGGTGTCAGGTTCGACACTCGATCTGATCCCGCAGAGCGAACTGGACGCGATGGGCGTCGTCGCCAAACGCGCACGTAAATCGGTTTTTGCGGGCAAAGCCACCGGCGTTCCGAACGACTTGGCGATATATCGTTTGAGGACTCATAGGGAGTTGACAGCGCCCGATCACACTTCCGAAACAAATTAGCCGACATAATGGATGCAATGTTTGGGGGCATCTTCGCCCGGCTCGCCCGGGTCCAGTTCACGGTGGGATACGTGGCGGTGCTGCTCGCCATCAGTTGCGCCATCCTGGCGCTCGGCCCGCACGCCCATGACGTGCTGGTCGAGCGGGCCAGCACCAACCTGCACAACCTGGCCCACGGCCACGTGGGCACGCTGCTGGGCAGCGCGCTGGTCGTCGACGCCGGTCCGCTGTACTTCTGGTTGCCCTTCCTGACCTGCCTGCTCGCGCTCGGCGAGCTGCACCTGCGCACCATCAGGCTGGTGGTGGCGTTCCTCGTCGGGCACATCGGCGCGACGCTGCTGGTGGCCGCCGCCCTGGCCGCGGCCGTCGAGTTCGGCTGGATGCCGGTGTCCATCACCCGGGCCAGCGATGTCGGGATGAGCTACGGCGCCCTGGCGGTGCTCGGCGCGATGACCGCGGTCATTCCCCAGCGCTGGCGGGCCGCCTGGGTCGGCTGGTGGGTGTCGGCCGGGCTCGCCTCGGCGATCATCGGCGGCGATTTCACCGACGCCGGCCATACCGCCGCCGTCGTCCTCGGCGTGCTGGTGTCCGCCCGGTTCCGCCAGCCCATCCATTGGACGCCGCTGCGGCTCGGGATGCTGGTGGCCTCGTCGGGCTTCGGCTTCCTGATCCTGGCCCATCACTGGGGCACGATGGCCGCCGCGCCCGCGTTCGGCGTCCTCGGCGCCCTGGCCGCGCACAAGCTGGTGCAGATCGTCACCGGCCGCGGCGCCGTGGTGGGCGACCCCGCGCTGAGGAGCCCGCAGCCCGTCACGACCGGCTAGGCAACCGCCGCCCTTAGGGCGAAGCGCCCGCCGGGCCACACGCACCACATCACTATGATCGGCACTTGCCGCTGGGCAACTTCGAGCCCGCCCCTCATCAGCAAGGAGAGTGTCGCCGCGTGGGTGCTCAGCCCGTCGACCTGTCACCGGACGCCCTGGCCGAGGCGGTCGGCGCCGCCCGGGAGGCGATCGCGCTCGCCGGCGACCTGGACGCGCTGGCGCGGGTGAAGACCGAGCACCTCGGCGACCGCTCCCCGCTGGCGCTGGCGCGCCAGGCGCTGGGCGGCGTCCCCAAGGAGGAGCGCGCCGACGCCGGGAAGCGGGTCAACTCCGCGCGAACCGAGGTGCAGCGCGACTACGACGCGCGGCTGGCGGCCCTGCGCGAAGAACGCGACGCGGCGGTGCTGGCCGCCGAGGGCATCGACGTCACGCTGCCGTCGAGCCGGCAGCCGGTCGGCGCCCGGCACCCGATCACCATCCTGGCCGAGCACATCGCCGACACCTTCATCGCGATGGGGTGGGAGCTCGCGGAGGGCCCCGAGGTGGAAACCGAGCAGTTCAACTTCGACGCCCTGAACTTCCCCGCGGACCACCCCGCGCGCAGCGAGCAGGACACCTTCTACATCGCGCCGGAGGATTCCCGGCAGCTGCTGCGCACCCACACGTCGCCCGTGCAGGTGCGCACGCTGCTGGCCCACGAGCTGCCGGTCTACATCATCTCGATCGGGCGCACCTTCCGCACCGACGAGCTGGACGCCACCCACACGCCGGTCTTCCATCAGGTCGAGGGGCTGGCGGTGGACCGGGGCCTGTCCATGGCGCACCTGCGCGGCACCCTGGACGCGTTCGCCCGCGCCGAGTTCGGTCCCGAGGCGCGCACCCGGATCCGTCCGCACTTCTTCCCGTTCACCGAACCCTCCGCCGAGGTCGACGTGTGGTTCGTCGGCAAGAAGGGCGGCCCCGGCTGGGTGGAGTGGGGCGGTTGCGGCATGGTGCATCCGAACGTGTTGCGGGCCGCGGGAATCGACCCGGAGGTGTACTCCGGGTTCGCCTTCGGGATGGGCCTGGAGCGCACGCTGCAGTTTCGCAACGGGATCCCGGACATGCGCGACATGGTCGAGGGCGACGTCCGGTTCTCGTTGCCGTTCGGGGTGGGGGCCTGATGCGCATCGCCTACAGCTGGTTGCGCGACGTCGTGGCCGCGGGCGCGCCCGGCTGGGACGTCGCCCCGGAGGAGCTCGAGCAAGCGCTGGTGCGGATCGGCCACGAGGTCGAGGAGGTGGTCACCCTCGGCCCGGTCGAGGGCCCACTGACCGTGGGCCGCGTCGCCGGCATCGAGGAGCTCACCGGGTTCAAGAAGCCGATCCGCGCCTGCCGGGTCGATGTCGGTGAGCCCGAGCCCCGCGACATTGTTTGCGGCGCAACCAATTTCGTCGTCGGTGACCTGGTGGTGGTGGCGCTGCCCGGCACCACGTTGCCCGGCGGCTTCGCGATCACCGCGCGCAAGACCTACGGCCGCGACTCCGACGGCATGATCTGCTCGGCGGCCGAACTCGGCTTGGGCGCGGACCATTCCGGGATCCTGGTGCTGCCGGCCGGTACCGCCGACCCGGGCGCCGACGGCGCCGCGGTGCTGGGATTGGACGACGTGGTCTTCCACCTGGCGATCACCCCCGACCGCGGCTACGGCATGTCGGTGCGCGGGTTGGCGCGGGAGATCGCCTGCGCCTACGACCTCGAGTTCGTCGACCCGGCGGACGTCAAGCAGTTGCCCGCCAACGGCGAGGCCTGGCCGTTGACCGTGCAGCCCGAAACCGGTGTCCGCCGGTTCGCCCTGCGGCCGGTGACCGGTATCGACCCGGCCGCCGTGTCGCCGTGGTGGCTGCAACGGCGGCTGCTGCTGGCCGGCATCCGCGCGACCTCGCCGGCGGTGGACGTCACCAACTACGTGATGCTCGAACTCGGCCACCCCATGCACGCCCACGACCGCGACCGCATCTCCGGGGGCCTGGCCGTGCGGTTCGCCCGGCCCGGCGAGACCGTGGTCACCCTCGACGACATCGAGCGCCGGCTCGACCCGACCGATGTCCTCATCGTCGACGACCGCGCGACCGCGGCGATCGGCGGCGTGATGGGCGCGGCCAGCACCGAGGTGCGCCCCGAATCCACCGACGTGCTGCTGGAGGCGGCGGTCTGGGACCCCGCCGCCGTATCGCGCACCCAGCGCCGACTGCACCTGCCCAGCGAGGCCGCCCGGCGCTACGAGCGCGGGGTGGACCCGGCGATCTCGGTGGCCGCGCTGGACCGGTGCGCCACCCTGCTCGTCGAGATCGCCGGGGGAGCGGTGTCGGAGAAGCTGACCGATTGGCGCGGCGAGCCCCCGACCGACGACTGGTCGCTTCCGCCGATCCACGTTCCCGCCGACCTGCCCGACCGCGTCGCCGGGGTGGCCTACCCCGCCGGGACCACCGCGCGGCGCCTGGCGCAGATCGGCGCGCTGGTGGTCGACTCCGGCGCGGCGCTCACGGTGACGCCGCCGAGCTGGCGGCCCGACCTGTTGCAGCCCGCCGACCTCGTCGAGGAGGTGCTGCGCCTCGAGGGCCTGGAGGTCATCCCGTCGGTGCTGCCCGCGGCCCCCGCGGGCCGTGGCCTCACCGCGGGGCAGAAGCGGCGCCGCGCGATCGGCAAATCGCTGGCCCAACACGGTTACGTCGAAATCCTGCCCACGCCGTTCTTGCCCGCGGGCGTGTTCGACCTGTGGGGGCTGCCGGCCGACGATCCGCGCCGCGCCACCACGCAGGTGCTCAACCCGCTGGAGGCCGACCGCCCGCACCTGGCCACCACGCTGCTGCCGGCGCTGCTGGAGGCGTTGGTGCGCAACGTGTCCCGGGGTCTGGTGGACGTCGCGCTGTACGCGCTGGCGCAGGTGGTGCAGCCGACCGACGAGACGCGCGGCGTGCGGCCCATCCCCGTGCACCGGCGACCGACGGACACCGAGATCGCCCTGTTGGACGCCTCGCTGCCCCGCCAGCCCCAGCACGTCGCGGCGGTGCTGACCGGGCTGCGCGAGCGCCGCGGCCCGTGGGGGCCCGGCCGCCGGGCCGAGGCCGCCGACGCGTTCGAGGCGGTGCGCATCGTCGCCCGCGCCAGCGGGGTCGAGGTGCGGCTGCGGGCGGCGCAGCGGCTGCCCTGGCATCCGGGCCGGTGCGCCGAGGTGCTGGTCGGGGAGACCGTGGTCGGTCACGCCGGGCAGCTGCACCCGGCGGTGATCGAACGCTCCGGGCTGCCGAAGGGCACGTGCGCCGTCGAGCTCAACCTCGACGCCATTCCCATCGCCGAGGCGTTGCCGGCGCCGAGGGTGTCGCCGTTCCCGGCGGTCTTCCAGGACGTCAGCCTGGTGGTGCCCGCGCACGTGCCGGCGCAGGCGGTGGCCGACGCCGTGCGGGAGGGCGCCGGCGAGCTGCTGGAAGACCTGCAACTGTTCGACGTCTTCACCGGCCCGCAGGTCGGGCAGGACCGCAAATCGCTGACGTTCGCCCTGCGTTTCCGCGCCCCGGACCGCACGCTGACCGAGGACGACGCCAGCGCCGCCCGGGACGCCGCGGTGCGGCGCGCCGCCGAGGCGGTCGGCGCCGAACTGCGGGCCTGAGCGCCGCTCTGGAATGGATTTGCAAAGCATTGCATAACCATGCAGAATCGGCGGAATGGCCGACGTATTGAGGGTGGCGGTTGCCGGGGCCAGCGGCTATGCGGGCGGTGAGATCCTGCGCCTTTTGCTCGGGCATCCCGCCTACGCCGACGGCCGGCTCGCCATCGGGTCGCTGACCGCCGCGACGAGCGCCGGCAGCACGCTCGGCGAGCACCACCCGCACCTGACGCCGCTGGCCTCCCGCGTGGTCGAGCCCACCGAACTCGCCGTGCTGGCCGGCCACGACGTGGTGTTCCTGGGCCTGCCGCACGGGCATTCGGCCGCCCTGGCCGACCAGCTGGGCCCCGACACCCTGATCATCGACTGCGGCGCCGACTTCCGGCTCACCGACGCCGCGGCGTGGGAGCGGTTCTACGGCTCCCCGCACGCCGGAAGCTGGCCCTACGGACTGCCGGAACTGCCCGGCGCGCGGGAGCGGCTGCGCGGCGCGCGCCGGATCGCCGTGCCGGGCTGCTACCCGACCGCGGCGCTGCTGGCGTTGCTCCCCGCGATGGCCGAGGACCTGATCGAGCCCGCCGTCACCGTGGTGGCCGTCAGCGGCACCTCCGGGGCCGGCCGCGCGGCCAAGACCGACCTGCTCGGCTCCGAGGTGATCGGGTCCGCCCGGGCCTACAACATCGCCGGGGCCCACCGCCACACGCCCGAGATCGCCCAGGGGCTGCGGGCGGTCACCGACCGCGACGTCACGGTGTCGTTCACCCCGGTCCTGATCCCGACCTCGCGGGGCATCCTGGCCACCTGCACGGCGCGGACCCGCGCGCCGCTCTCACAACTGCGGGCCGCCTACGAAAAGGCTTACGACGCAGAGCCTTTCGTGTACCTGCTACCCGAGGGTCAACTGCCGCGCACCGGATCGGTGATCGGCAGCAACGCGGCACACGTCGCCGTCGCGGTGGACGAGGCCGCGGAGACGTTCGTGGCCATCGCCGCCATCGACAACCTGGTCAAGGGCACCGGCGGCGCGGCGGTGCAGGCGATGAACCTCGCGCTGGGTTGGCCGGAGGCACAAGGCCTTTCGGTGGTCGGGGTCGCCCCGTGACCCACACAGCCGAGGCGCGCCTGGTGCGCGAACAGGGCGTCACCGCGCCCGCCGGGTTCCGGGCCGCCGGGATCGCCGCCGGCATCAAGGCGTCGGGCAACCCCGACCTGGCCCTGGTGTTCAACGAGGGGCCCGACTACGCGGCGGCGGGCGTCTTCACCCGCAACAAGGTCAAGGCCGCGCCCGTGCTGTGGAGCCAGCAGGTCCTGACCACCGGCGCGCTGCGCGCGGTGATCCTCAACTCCGGCGGCGCCAACGCCTGCACCGGGCCCGGCGGTTTCCAGGACACCCACGCCACCGCCGAGGCCGTCGCCGCCGCGCTGTCGGACTGGGGGACGCAAACCGGGGCCATCGAGGTCGCGGTGTGCTCCACCGGGCTGATCGGCGACCGGCTGCCGATGGACAAGGTGCTCGCCGGGGTGCGCGCGATCGTTCAGGACATGGCCGGCGGTCTGAGCGGCGGCGACGAGGCGGCGCGCGCGATCATGACCACCGACACCGTGCCGAAACAGGTTGCGCTGCACCACCGGAGCAACTGGACGGTCGGCGGGATGGCCAAGGGCGCGGGCATGCTGGCGCCGTCGCTGGCCACCATGCTGTGCGTGCTGACCACCGATGCGAACGTCGAGGCCGCGGCGCTCGACACCGCGCTGCGCCGCGCCACCGCCCGCACCTTCGACCGGCTCGACATCGACGGCGCGTGTTCGACCAACGACACCGTGCTGCTGCTGGCGTCCGGGGCCAGCGGGATCACGCCCGCGCAGGCCGATCTCGACGACGCCGTGCTGCGGGTGTGCGACGACCTGTGCGCGCAGCTGCAGGCCGACGCCGAGGGCGTCACCAAGCGCGTCACCGTGACGGTGACCGGGGCGGCCTCCGAGGACGACGCGCTGACCGCCGCGCGGGTGATCGCCCGCGACAGCCTGGTCAAGACCGCGGTGTTCGGGTCGGACCCCAACTGGGGCCGGGTGCTGGCTGCCGTCGGGATGGCGCCGATTCCCCTCGACCCCGATCGAATCACGGTGTCGTTCAACGGCTTCGCCGTGTGCGTCGACGGTGTCGGGGCGCCGGGCGCGCGCGAGGTGGACCTGTCCGGCGCCGACATCGACATCACCGTCGACCTGCGCGTGGGTGACGGCCACGCCGCGGTCCGCACCACGGACCTCTCGCACGGCTATGTCGAAGAGAACTCGGCGTACAGCTCATGACTTTCACAACGGAGCAGCTGCCGACCGGCGTCAAGGCGCAGGTGCTCGCCGAAGCCCTGCCCTGGCTCAAGCAGCTGTACGGCAAGGTCGTCGTCATCAAGTACGGCGGCAACGCCATGACCGACGACACGCTGCGGCACGCCTTCGCCGCCGACATGGCCTTCCTGCGCAACTGCGGCATCCTGCCCGTCGTCGTGCACGGCGGCGGCCCGCAGATCACCGCCATGCTGCGCCGGCTGGGCATCGAGGGCGACTTCAAGGGCGGCTTCCGGGTCACCACACCCGAAGTGCTCGACGTGGCGCGGATGGTGTTGTTCGGACAGGTGGGCCGCGAACTGGTCAACCTGATCAACGCGCACGGGCCCTACGCCGTCGGCATCACCGGCGAGGACGCGCAACTGTTCACCGCCGTGCGGCGCAGCGTGACCGTGGACGGCGTGGCCACCGACATCGGCCTGGTCGGCGACGTCGAACGGGTCAACACCGCCGCGGTGCTGGATCTGATTGCGGCGGGCCGCATTCCGGTGGTGTCCACGCTGGCCCCGGACGCCGAGGGCGTGGTGCACAACATCAACGCCGACACCGCCGCCGCGGCGCTCGCCGAGGCGCTGCGGGCCGAGAAGCTGTTGATGCTCACCGACGTCGAGGGCCTCTACACCAGCTGGCCCGACCGCGGCTCGCTGGTGAGCGAAATCGACACCGGCACACTCGCGCAACTGCTACCCACGCTGGAGGCGGGCATGATCCCCAAGGTCGAGGCGTGCCTGCGGGCGGTCACCGCCGGCGTCCCGAGCGCGCACGTCATCGACGGGCGGGTCGAACACTGCGTGCTGGTCGAGCTTTTCACCGATGCGGGGACCGGCACCAAGGTGGTGCCCACATGAGCCAAGGGGAAACAGTGAAGCAGCGCTGGGAAGCCGTGATGATGAACAACTACGGCACCCCGCCGCTCGCCCTGGCCAGCGGCGACGGCGCCGTGGTCACCGACGTGGACGGCAACAGCTACGTGGACCTGCTCGGCGGCATTGCGGTCAACGTCCTCGGGCATCGCCACCCCGCGGTCATCGAGGCCGTCACCCACCAGATGGCCACGCTGGGCCACACCTCCAACCTGTACGCCAGCGAACCCGGCATCGCGCTGGCCGAGGAGCTGGTGGCGCTGCTCGGCGCGGACGCGCCCGCCCGGGTGTTCTTCTGCAACTCGGGAACCGAGGCCAACGAGGTCGCGTTCAAGCTGTCGCGGCTCACCGGGCGCACGAAACTGGTTGCGGCGCAGGGCGGTTTCCACGGCCGCACGATGGGCTCGCTGGCACTGACCGGCCAGCCCAGCAAGCAGGCGCCGTTCGAGCCGCTGCCCGGATACGTCACGCACGTGCCCTACGGGGACGCCGACGCGCTGGCCGCGGCCGTCGACGACGCCACCGCGGCGGTGTTCCTCGAACCGATCATGGGGGAGGGCGGCGTCGTGGTCCCGCCGGAGGGCTATCTGCGGGCCGCGCGCGACATCACCTCGCGGCACGGCGCGCTGCTGGTGCTCGACGAGGTGCAGACCGGGATGGGCCGCACCGGAGCGTTTTTCGCCCACCAGCACGACGGCATCACCCCGGACGTCGTGACCATGGCCAAGGGGTTGGGCGGCGGGCTGCCCATCGGCGCGTGCCTGGCCGTCGGGCGGGCCGCCGAGCTGCTGACCCCCGGCCTGCACGGCAGCACCTTCGGCGGCAACCCGATCTGCGCCGCTGCGGCGCGGGCGGTGCTGCGGGTGATCACCGACGAGGACCTGATCCGGCACGCGGAGGTGCTGGGCAAGTCGGTGCGGCACGGCGTCGAGTCCCTGAACCACCCGCTGATCGACCACGTGCGCGGGCGGGGGCTGCTGCAGGGCCTGGTGCTGACCGCGCCGCGGGCCAAGGAGGCCGAAAGTGCCGCGCGCGCAGCCGGATTCCTGGTCAACGCCGCCGCGCCCGAGGTCGTCCGGCTGGCCCCGCCGCTGATCATCACCGAGGCCCAGCTGGACGCCTTCGTCGGCGCGCTGCCGGGCATCCTGGACAAGGCCGCGGCATGACGCCCCGCCATTTCCTGCGCGACGACGACCTGTCGCCCTCCGAGCAGGCCGAGGTGCTGCAGCTGGCCGCCGAGCTGAAGAAGGATCCGTTCTGCTGCCGGCCGCTGGACGGCCCGCGCGGCGTCGCGGTGCTCTTCGACAAGAACTCCACCCGCACCCGGTTCTCCTTCGAGGTGGGCATCGCGCAGCTCGGCGGGCACGCCGTCGTCGTCGACGCCCGCAGCACGCAGCTGGGCCGCGACGAGACGCTGGCCGACACCGCGCGGGTGCTGTCCCGCTACGTCGAGGCCATCGTGTGGCGCACCTTCGGACAGGACCGGCTCGAGGCCATGGCCGAGGTGGCGACCGTGCCGGTGGTCAACGCGCTCTCCGACGAGTTCCACCCCTGCCAGGTGCTCGCCGACCTGCAGACCATCGCCGAACGCAAGGGATCCCTTGCGGGGCTGCGGATGTCCTACTTCGGCGACGGCGCCAACAACATGGCCCACTCGCTGCTGCTCGGTGGGGTGACCGCCGGCATCCACGTCACGATCGCCGCGCCCGACGGCTTCGCCCCCGCCCCGGCCTTCGTCGCGGCCGCGACGGAACGCGCGGAAACGACCGGCGGCTCGGTCACCCTCAGCGCCGAGCCCGACGCGGCCGCGCGCGGCGCCGACGTGCTGGTGACCGACACCTGGACGTCGATGGGCCAGGAGGCCGACGGGCTCGACCGCCGCACCCCATTCCGTCCGTTCCAGATCAACGAGCGGCTGCTGGGCCTGGCCGACCCGGAAGCGATTGTGCTGCACTGCCTTCCGGCCCACCGCGGCGACGAGATCACCGACGCGGTGATGGACGGGCCGGCCAGCGTGGTCTGGGACGAGGCCGAGAACCGGCTGCACGCCCAGAAGGCGCTGCTGGTGTGGCTGCTGGAGCGACGCTCATGACCCGCTCGAAGGCTTCCGCCGAGACCACCCGGGCCGGGCGGCAGGACCGCATCGTGGCCATCCTGTCGTCGGCGTCGATCAGCAGCCAAAGCGAGCTGGCGGCCCGGCTGGCCGACGAGGGCATCGAGGTCACCCAGGCCACCCTGTCGCGCGACCTCGAGGAGCTCGGCGCGGTGAAGCTGCGCGGAGCCGACGGCGGCGTCGGCGTCTACATCGTTCCCGAGGACGGCAGCCCGGTGCGCGGGGTGTCCGGCGGCACCGCGCGGCTGTCCCGGCTGCTGGGCGAGCTGCTGGTGTCGGCCGACGCCAGCGCCAACCTCGCGGTGCTGCGCACCCCGCCCGGCGGCGCCAACTATTTGGCCAGCGCCATCGACCGGGCGGCGTTACCGTACGTCGTCGGCACCATCGCCGGCGATGACACCGTCTTCGTGGCCGCCCGGGAGCCGATGACCGGCGCCGAGCTGGCCCGCACCCTAGAAGAGCTCACCTAAAACTAAGGAGATTGGTTCATGTCGGATCGCGTCATCCTGGCGTATTCGGGCGGTCTGGACACCTCGGTCGCGATCAGCTGGATCGGCAAGGAAACCGGCCGCGAGGTCGTCGCGGTGGCCATCGACCTCGGCCAGGGCGGCGAGGACATGGAGGTCGTCCGCCAGCGGGCCCTGGACTGCGGCGCGGTGGAGGCCGTCGTCGTCGACGCCCGCGACGAGTTCGCCGAGGGCTACTGCCTGCCCACCATCCTGAACAACGCCCTCTACATGGACCGCTATCCGCTGGTGTCGGCCATCAGCCGGCCGCTGATCGCCAAGCACCTGGTGGCGGCCGCCCGCGAGCACGGCGGCACCACCGTCGCGCACGGCTGCACCGGAAAGGGTAACGACCAGGTCCGGTTCGAGGTCGGATTCGCTTCGCTGGCACCGGATTTGGAGGTTTTGGCGCCCGTCCGCGACTACGCCTGGACGCGGGAGAAGGCGATCGCGTTCGCCGAGGAGAACGCCATCCCGATCAACGTCACCAAGCGCTCGCCGTTCTCCATCGACCAGAACGTGTGGGGCCGCGCGGTGGAAACCGGCTTCCTGGAACACCTTTGGAATGCACCCACCAAGGACATCTACTCCTACACCGAAGACCCCACCATCAACTGGAACACGCCCGACGAGGTGATCGTCGGGTTCGAGCGCGGGGTCCCGGTATCCATCGACGGCAAACCGGTGTCCGTGCTACAGGCCATCGAGGAGCTCAACCGCCGCGCCGGCTGCCAGGGCGTGGGCCGCCTCGACGTGGTCGAGGACCGGTTGGTGGGCATCAAGAGCCGCGAGATCTACGAGGCCCCCGGGGCGATGGTGCTGATCACCGCCCACACCGAGCTCGAACACGTCACGCTGGAGCGCGAACTGGGCCGCTTCAAGCGGCACACCGACCAGCGCTGGGCGGAGCTGGTCTACGACGGGCTCTGGTACTCGCCGCTGAAGACCGCGCTGGAGGCGTTCGTGGCGAAGACCCAGGAGCACGTGACGGGCGAGATCCGGATGGTGTTGCACGGCGGGCACATCGCCGTCAACGGCCGGCGCAGCGCGGAGTCGCTCTACGACTTCAACCTGGCCACCTACGACGAGGGCGACAGCTTCGACCAGTCGGCCGCCAAGGGCTTCGTCTACGTGCACGGGCTGTCGTCGAAGATCGCGTCCCGCCGCGACCTGGCGGCCGACGAAGGTCCGACCGCGACGTGAGCACGCGCGAGGGCTCGCTGTGGGGCGGGCGGTTCGCCGACGGACCGTCGGACGCGCTGGCCGCCCTGAGCAAGTCCACCCACTTCGACTGGGTGCTGGCCCCCTACGACATCGTCGCCTCGCGCGCCCACACCGTGATTCTGTTCCACGCCGGGCTGCTCACCTCCGAGCAGCGCGACGGGCTGCTGGCCGGGTTGGACAGCCTGGCGCAGGACGTGGCCGACGGCAGCTTCACGCCGCTGGTGACCGACGAGGACGTGCACGCCGCGCTGGAGCGGGGGCTGATCGACCGGGTCGGCCCCGACCTGGGCGGCCGGTTGCGCGCGGGGCGGTCGCGCAACGACCAGGTGGCCACGTTGTTCCGGATGTGGCTGCGCGACGCGGTGCGCCGGGTCGCCGACGCGGCCCTGGAGGTGGTGGCCGCGCTGGCCGCCCAGGCCGCCGCGCACCCCAGCGCCATCATGCCGGGCAAGACGCACCTGCAGTCCGCCCAGCCGGTGCTGCTGGCCCACCACCTGCTCGCCCACGCGCACCCGCTGCTGCGCGACGTCGACCGCATCGTCGACTTCGACAAGCGGGCGGCCGTGTCCCCGTACGGCTCGGGGGCGCTGGCCGGCTCGTCGCTGGGGTTGGACCCGGACGCGATCGCCGCGGAGCTCGGTTTCGACGCCGCCGCGGCCAATTCCATCGACGCGACCGCGGCCCGCGACTTCGCCGCCGAGGCCGCCTTCGTGTTCGCGATGATCGCGGTGGACCTCTCGCGGCTGGCCGAGGACCTCATCCTGTGGAGTTCGACGGAGTTCGGCTACGTCAGGTTGCACGATTCGTGGTCCACCGGCAGCTCGATCATGCCGCAGAAGAAGAACCCCGACATCGCCGAGCTGGCCCGCGGCAAGTCCGGGCGGCTGATCGGCAACCTGACCGGCCTGCTGGCGACGCTCAAGGCCCAGCCGCTGGCCTACAACCGCGACCTGCAGGAGGACAAGGAGCCGGTGTTCGACTCGGTGGCCCAGCTGGAGCTGGTGCTGCCGGCGATGGCCGGCCTGGTCGCCAGCCTGACGTTCGACGTCGAGCGGATGGCGGCCCTGGCCCCGGCCGGATACACGCTGGCCACCGACATCGCCGAATGGCTGGTGCGCCGGGGGGTGCCGTTCCGGTCCGCGCACGAGGCGGCCGGGGCCGCCGTGCGCACGGCCGAGGGGCGCGCGGTCGGGCTCGACGAGCTGACCGACGACGAGCTGGCCGCCATCAGCCCCGAGCTGACGCCGGAGGTGCGGGACGTGTTGACCATCGAGGGCTCGGTGTCGTCGCGCGACGGGCGGGGCGGAACCGCGCCGGCCAGGGTCGCCGAGCAGCTCGAAGCCGTCCTGGCCGAGTGCGAACGGCTCAAAACGCGGCTGGGCGGTGGCCGATGAGAGGACTTTGGTTTCTGTGCCGGGCGCTCCCGGGCCGATTAAACTTCTCGCAGGAAGCGATCCGGGTGAACATTTCGACCCTGATCTTCGTCGTCAGGGGGTGGGAGCAATGAGCGTCGTCGCCGGCGTGTTCGGTGCCTTGCCACCGTACCGCTACTCCCAGCGCGAGCTCACCGACTTCTTCGTCAGCATCCCGGACTTCGAAGGCTACGAGGACATCGTCCGGCAGCTGCACGTCAGCGCCAAGGTCAACAGCCGCCACCTGGTGCTTCCCCTGGAGCGGTACCCCACCCTGACCGACTTCGGCGTGGCCAACCGGATCTTCATCGACAACGCCGTCGACCTCGGCTGCGAGGCGCTGTCGGGCGCCCTGGACGAGGCCGGCCTGCGGCCCCAGGACCTCGACGTGCTGATCACCACGACGGTCACCGGCCTCGCGGTGCCCTCCCTGGACGCGCGGATCGCGGGCCGGCTGGGCCTGCGCGACGACGTGCGCCGGGTGCCGCTGTTCGGGCTGGGCTGCGTGGCCGGGGCCGCGGGCGTGGCCCGGCTGAACGACTACCTGCGGGGGGCGCCGGACGCCGCCGCGGCCCTGATCTCGGTCGAGCTCTGCTCGCTGACCTACCCGGGATACAAGCCGTCGCTGCCGGGTTTGGTGGGCAGCGCCCTGTTCGCCGACGGGGCGGGGGCCGTGGTGGGGGTCGGCGAGCGCCGCGCCGAGAAGGTCGCCGCCGGCGGGCCCGCCATCCTGGACTCGCGCAGCACGCTGTACCCCGATTCGCTGCGGACCATGGGCTACGACGTCGGCGCCGCCGGGTTCGAGCTCGTCCTGGCCAAGGACCTGGCCGAGGTGGTCGAGGAGCACATCGAGCGCGACGTCACCGGGTTCCTCGGCGCGCACGGGCTGACGACGACCGACATCGGCGCCTGGGTCAGCCACCCCGGGGGCCCCAAGATCATCGACGCGATCAACGCGAGCCTGAGCCTGCCGCCGGACGCGCTCGAACTGACCTGGCGCTCGCTCGGCGAGATCGGCAACCTGTCCTCGGCCTCGGTGCTGCACGTGCTGCGGGACACCCTGGCCAAGCCGCCGCCCAGCGAAAGCCCCGGCCTGATGATCGCGATGGGTCCCGGATTCTGCTCCGAGCTCGTATTGTTGCGCTGGCACTGACAGGGCGTTTCTGCTTGTGCCTCCCCAAGATTCACCGATGGAACCGATGACCCCGCTTTCTCGCCCAGGCCGCGACTCATGACCGGCGACTCCGACGAGCTCGTCAGGGCCCTGCGCGCATCGCTGAAGGAGAACGAGCGGCTCAAGCGCGAGGCTCGCGAATACCTCGCCGCCGCAACCGAACCCGTCGCGGTGGTCGGGATGGGCTGCCGGTACCCCGGCGGGGTGGATTCCCCGGAGGCGCTGTGGCAGATGGTCGTCGAGGGCCGCGACGTGGTCTCCGAGTTCCCGACCGACCGGGGCTGGAACCTGGCGGGCCTGTTCGATTCGGACCCCGACGCGGTCGGAAAGTCCTACGCCCGGTGCGGCGGGTTCCTGGCCGACGCGGCCGACTTCGACGCCGCGTTCTTCTCCATCGCCCCCAGCGAGGCGCTGGCGATGGACCCGCAGCAACGCCTGTTGCTGGAGGTGTCCTGGGAGGCGTTGGAGCGGGCCGGGATTGACCCCGCCGCGCTGCGCGGGTCGCCGACGGGGGTGTTCGCGGGGATCTTCCACGGGTCCTATGGCGGGCAGGGGCGGGTGCCCGGACACCTGGAGCGCTACGGGCTGCGCGGTTCGACGCTGAGCGTGGCCTCGGGCCGGGTGGCCTACGCGCTGGGCCTGGAGGGCCCGGCCGTGTCGGTGGACACCGCCTGCTCGTCGTCGTTGGTGGCCCTGCACCTGGCGGCGCGGTCGCTGCGCGCCGGCGAGTGTGACCTGGCGCTGGCCGGCGGGGTGACGGTGATGGCGACGCCGGCGATGTTCATCGAGTTCAGCCGGCAGCGGGCGCTGGCCTCCGACGGCCGGTGCAAGGCGTATGCGGGGGCCGCCGACGGGACCGGATTTTCCGAGGGCGTCGGGGTGCTGGTGCTGGAAAGGCTGTCCGACGCACGGCGGCTGGGGCACCCGGTGCTGGCGTTGCTGCGCGGGTCGGCGGTGAACCAGGACGGCGCCTCGAACGGATTGGCCACGCCCAACGGCCCGTCGCAGCAGCGGGTGATCCGCGCCGCGCTGGCCAACGCGCGCCTGGCCGCCGCCGACGTGGACCTGGTCGAGGGGCACGGGACGGGCACCACGCTCGGGGATCCGATTGAGGCGCAGGCGGTCCTGGCGACCTACGGGCAGGACCGTTCGGCCGGCCGGCCGCTGTGGCTCGGATCGATCAAGTCGAACATGGGCCACACCTCGGCGGCGGCCGGCGCCGGCGGGGTGATCAAGATGGTGCAGGCCATCCGGCACGGGGTGATGCCCAAGACGTTGCACGTGGATGTGCCCACGCCGCACGTGGATTGGTCGGCGGGGGCGGTTTCGCTGCTGACCGAGGCGCGGGAATGGCCGGCGCCCGACGACGCGCCGCGCCGGGCCGGGGTGTCGTCGTTCGGCATCAGCGGCACCAACGCGCACGTCATCGTCGAGCAGGCGCCGCAAGAGGTTTCCGCACCCGCGGCCGGCGACGACGCGCCCGCGCCGTGGGTGCTGTCGGCCCGCTCGCCCGACGCGCTGGCCAACCAGGCGGCGCGGCTGTTGGCGCGGGTGACCGACGACCCGGGGCTGCGGGTGGTCGACGTGGCCTGGTCGTTGGTCTGCACGCGGTCGCTGTTCGAGCACCGCGCGGTGCTGGTGGGCGCCGACCGCGCGCGCCTGGTCGCGGAGCTGGCCGACGTGGCCGCCGGCACCCCGGGCGCGGGCGCGGTGGTGGGCCGGGCGCGGCCGCTGGGCAAGACGGTGTTCGTGTTCCCCGGCCAGGGTTCGCAGTGGGTCGGCATGGGCGCCGAATTGCTG